>DASVCG010000325.1:0-14607 GCA_036381755.1 Phycisphaeraceae bacterium
AAATCCGGCAAACACGAGGTCGAGGTAGCCGTCGCGATTGAGGTCGGCGCAGGCGATGCCGTGCGATCTCCGGGTGGGCAAAACCAGGTCCGGCTGCGAGCGGAAACCATCCTCCCGCTGGAAGTAGACGTAGGAACCCGGATCGCGATCGATCGAGTTTTCCGCTGTGTTCGCGATGGCAAGATCGACCCGGCCGTCGTCGTTGAAGTCGGCGCACACCGCCACGGTCGCGCCCCAGGCCGGCACATCGATGCGGCGATCAGGCCGGAAGCCGTCGGCCCCGCCGAGGTAGATCGAGACGTCGATATTGCCGAGCTTGGAGCGGCCCTGCTGGTTGAGGACCACCAGCGCATCGCGGCCTTCCTCGCGGACGCTGAAGACCCGCTGGGCGTCCATGACGTCAACCTCGAACGCCAACTGCGGCTGGCGCTGATTCACACGGTAGATCCGCGAGCGGCAGTCGAACGCGTTCTCGGTGTGCCCCGCGGCGAAGGCGATCTCGAGCCGGCCGTCGCCGTCGTAGTCGCCCACGGTGACGTCGGTCACCGCCAGTGTAGGCAGGAGCGTTCGCCGGGCGGGCTCGTACGCGCCGCCCTCGTCCCAGAACACGGCCGAGACTTCTTCATCGCCGGCCTGTTCGCGCGCGGCCAGAATCAGATCGTCTCCGCCGTCACCCTCGAGGTCCGCCACCGCGACCGCCATCGGCTGCATGCACGGCAGCGACCACGGCTCGCCGAACGTACGATCCGGGCGGCAAGGCACAAACCATGCGGCCTGCTTGCCAGCGGCGAACACATGCGGCACACCGCGAATCTTCACCACTTGCACGCGAGGGTAGGCGTTCTCCCGCCACTCCGGACTCAGCGGCAGGCCGTCCGGCCCGATCTGCGGCTCATCGGGGATGGCCGTGTCGTCATCGCAGGCCACATCGATCACGGAGCATCGTTCGACGTTCAGGCCGTCGGCCCCACCCCAGTAGATGGTCACCCGGCCTCTGCGGTCGCGCACGATCAGCTCGTCGCGGCCATCCCCGTCAAGGTCCGCTGCGTCGATGTAGCTGCCGGCCACTTTGAGATCGACAAACCGCTTGGGCTCGAAAGCGAGGTCCGTTTGATAGTAGATGCGGAGCGACGCATAGAGCTGGAAGGCGAGGTCCGGCCGGCCGTCGCCGTCGTAGTCGCCCGCGGCGACATCCAGGCAGAGGGGCGCGGGCAGATACTGCACCGCGTGCTCCCCCCAGCCGCGGTCCGATCCGTAATAGAGCGTGGCGTTGGTGGTCCAACTGACCCCGTCATACCACCCGCCGACGATAAATTCGGGGCGGCCGTCGCCGTTCAAGTCCGCCACGGCCGCTCCGGCAGCGCCTTGAAGGGGAACCTCCGCACGCTCGATCCCGGCCGGCGTGAAACGGTAGACGTAGGCCGGTGGGATCTCCAGATGGTCCTGGCTGTTGCAGAAGAGCAGGTCGACGTAGCCGTCGTGGTTGATGTCGTATTGGTGGATGCGCTGGAGCACCCCGGCCCGGGATACGTAAAGGTTGTGCCCCGCGTTCCCGAACGTGCCGCGGCGAAACGCCTCGAAGCCTTCCGTCCGCCAAACGCGCTTCGTCGCACCTGCTGCCGGCCGGGCATCACTCATGGCCCGGGTGATTGCATGAGATCGATCCATGGTTCACTCCGGGCCGGGCTGCACCGCCTGGCCATATGTCTGGCTGTATTGTAAATGATGCCGTCGATGCGGGCCATGGCCGCTCAGGACCGGCGGGCGGGGCTGACTGCTGCGCTTGCGGGGGAGACTTTCGTCTTTGCAGGGGCGGCGGCGGTGGTGGCGATGGTGGGAGCGGGGGCAGGGCGCGGCTCGGCCTCGTACCACAGCGCTTCGATCTTATGGATGATCGTGCTCTCGGCATCGGGCGTGAACGGAGAGGGCAGCCCGTTCTCCATCATGCCCAGCGTTCCTTCGTAGTCGCCTTCCTCCAGCACGCGCCGCGAGGGGATGTAGGCGATGTGCTCATTGGCGTACGCCATCACCCACGTCTTCTCGAAACCGTACATCTGCTTGAACCGCAGCGCGTAATCGACCACGACCTCGCTGGAAAGAATCACGAAGGTGTGACCGCTTCCGAACCGCCACACCTGCACCGGGTATGGATACTCGGTGATCAGCGGCTGGCCGGCGTCGAGGCGGGCGAGCTGATGCTGCACCTCGCGCAGGCGGATGCCGGTGCGGTCGGGGAGCATCGCCAAAAGCTCCTCACGGCTGGGGGGAGGTTGAAGGTAAAGCGTGGCGATTCCCGCTGACGCTCCCAGTGGGCCAACGAGCGGCTCGGAAGGGAACACGCTGTTCCCGCGGATCACCTCGTCCACAGCCAGCGCGAGGATGTGGCCGTAGGTCTGCCCGAGCCCTTCGTGGTATCTCGGCTGCGGCCCCTGGTCTCCGCCGCAACCAGCGATGAACATCGCAACGGCACCGGGGTAAAGCGCTTCGAGCTCCGCCTGAGCGAAGCCGGCGTAGTCGCCGTTGACCTTGCCGTCGCGCACCGAGGTGGTGTGACACGCGTAGCCGAAGACGATCCCGCGCACCTCCCCCAGCGGCCGACGGATACACAGCACCGGCACGTCGTGATCGACCGGACCGGGGCGAGGCCTTCCTTGCACGCGATATCGCCGACGGTTGATCGCGAAGCCGGCCATGCTCTGCCCGTACTCGATCGTCGCGGGGCCCATGTCGTCGATCGCCCGGCCGATGGCCTCGATGAACTTGTCGCGCAGACCGTCGCTGTACCGCTGGACGACCTCCGCCTGCTGATCAGTCAGCTCGTAGTACATCGGCAGCACGTTGGTGGTAACCGGCGCGCTGTGGCTGTGCGACGCGCAGAGCACGAGGCGGGCGCGATCGATACCGAACCGCTCCCTGGCGATGCGGGTGATTTCGTCGACGAACTCGACGCTGTAGGCCAGCAGATCGCTGCTCACGAGGACGGAAACTGCGCGCTCCCCCGCATGCCTCAGCGCCAGCGCCTTGACGAAGATGCGCTGGCTCACGCCCTTGGACGGCTCGGTGCGGTGACTCCACCCGGCCAGGAAGATCGGCTCCTCCGGCGTGATATCCACCGCGGCCAGGCCGGCGTGCCATCCCGACGCGGGGTAGTTCGACGCTGTCTGATTCATTCCTGTCACTCCAACTGAATCCCTCGGCATCTATATCAATGTATGACCGTGGCCATCGTCAAACATACTCCCCCGGGCGCAGCGACGCCTCACGAGTACGCGATTTGTGTTGGCTATAACGCGATACACCCTTTCCGCCTGTGCCGCCGCTCAGGCGTTCAGCCACGCCTCGTCGAAGATCGCAACGTCCAGATCGCTTACCGCGGGGCGCACATCGTGATAGTGGCTCACCCCCAGCAGGATGCGGCCATCATCCAACTGGATCAGGCCGTGGTTGCTCAATTGATTGCTGCCGGTTTCGTCTGCGATCACTTTCGGCTCGCTCCAGGACTGCCCGCCGTCGCGCGACACCGCTGCCGCAAGCGGATGGCGGGGCTGCTGCGTGGTTGACGAGACGTTGTTCCAAACCACCAGCAGGTTGCCGCTTTGGAGCCGGATCATCCGGGGCATCGACTCGGGCGACGACAGCGGCGAGGGAACCGCGGGACTCCACGTCTGCCCGCCATCGTCGGACGTGCTCTGGTAGAGGCAGCCGGCCTTGGTTCGGAGCAGGCACAGCAGACGATTGGGAGCCACCTCGGCGATCTGCGGCTCCATCGCGCCACGATCGGTATCTACGGTGATCTCGCTGCTGCGCTTCCATGTCTGGCCGCCGTCGTCGGACAGCAGGCACGCAACCGTGAAGTGCTGACGCTTCCAGTATGGCAGGTCCTCATCCCCGAAGTTGGACCGCTCGGGGTCGATGAACGGGAAGGCGGCGACGATGCGCCCGCTGCCGAGCTGAATCAGATGCTCAAGCGAGCCATAGAACCCGACACCGGGCAGCGCCTTGCCGCCGGTGACGAGCTGATAGGGCAATTCCTCGCCGTGATCGAACGAGCGGCCTCCGTCGTTCGACCGGCGGAGGATAATGCGCGTTCGACTGCGCAGGGGGTCGCCGCCGCCGGTCGCAACCCGCCGCGCTTCGTCGATGACAAGCTCCTCCATGAGATGCTGCGTGGTCATCATGATCACGCGGCGGGCATTGCCGCCGTCGATGCCTTGATCACGCAAGGTGAGCAGATGCGAGTAGAACGGAATACCGCCGACGTAGTCTGCCAGGTAAACCTGCGGGTCGGACCAGGTGATCCCGCGGTCGCGTGAGATCGAGTAGAGCACCACGCCGTTGTTGTTATTCTCGTTCACGTCGTACGCGAGCCAGTAGATCATCACCTCGCCGCTGGCGAACTGGTAAAAGAGAGGGTTCTGATGATATTCAGCCCCGTCGCCGCTGCGGATGAAGCTGAAATATTCCAGCTTTCCGGGCGTATAGGCGAGCGGGGCGATGCGTGCAATCCTCAATGGACCAACCCTTCCTTTCCAGCCTGGCGAAAGACGTCGGACGCACGCGCGCGGCGAGCGAGTGTGCACGCCGCGCACGTGCATCGCGGATCAGATCAGTTAAAGCGACGCACCATCAATGCGCCCGCTGCAATGACGAACAACCCGAGGCTCGCGGGCTCGGGCACATAATTCGGCAGCGACGTGTTGTCATCAAGCAGCCCGATCACATCCAGGTAGATGGTCTTGTCCGTCGTTGATGGATTCATCCTGAAGGTGATCGCCTGATCTTCGACAACGGTAATGCTGAGGAATTCGTTGGAGTTGAAGTAATTCTCGACCCAATCCCACCCGAACTCCCCGACATTGCCGCTTTCGGGGTTGTACGTCATCCCGATGGTTGAGAATGTGTCATAGGGAGTCACGAGCCCATTGGCCCTGTCAATGATCAGCCCTTCACCAGCGGCCGAGCTGCTTCGCAAGGCAAGATAGTACGTGCCCGCCGGAAGAGCGTTGGCCGGAAGTTGGAAGGTGAGGTAGGTGTTGAAGGGAATTTCCAGATAGGCGCCTCCGCTCATCTCCTCGCCGGCGTATGGGCCGGTTCCCTCGGCCAGCAGCACAGGGGTGGCATTCTCCGTCTGGTAAGCGGCGAAATTCTCCCCTTCGATAAAATACGATGCGCCAAATGCCGTTCCCCCACTGATGAAACCGAACGCGACCGCACCCGTCAGGATCTTTGCCAGGTTCATCATTACGCCTCCATTAAAAGAACCTTTACCCGATAATCCTCTGAAGAAACCGTTTCTCCAGAGCTTTTCGCTGCTTTATTCCTCCCCCGCGTCAACTCGTCCATTCAGGTGCAACTGATGCAGCACATGGGCGCTCTCGCTCGATTGGTTTTTCAGTTCGATCCTCAACCAGACCTCCTGTTGACCTTTCGCAGCGGGAGTCAGGTCGAAATCGACGCTCGTCCCGTCGCCCGTATAGGCCACGCTGCGCCACGGCTCAGCACTGCTGGCGCGGACGCCCAGCCTCAGCGGCGTGACCGACGTCGGGCTGGTCAGCACCAGCGAGCCGGTGACGGTCTCGAAGGCGCCTTCGTGAACGTCAAAGCGATAGATGAGCGTACCGGTTGTTTTGCCGTCGAGCGATAAGCCGTAGCGGTCGTTGATAAACCCCGAGCGACTCTGCACGTCGAGGAACGTGCGCCCGCCGAGGTAGTAATCTTCAAAATATTTGAACTCGCCGGGCGCGAAGGTTGTGCCCTGCTCGTGCTGCGCCAGGATCTTCCGAAGGTCACCAACCAGGTCCGACGGCGTCGATTCAGCCAGGTGCGTGAACTGCACGCCCGACTTATCCCGGAAGCGCGGGTCCTCGATGATCTCGACGGCCCGCCGAAGCATCTCGACCACGCGCTGGCGGATGGTCGGGTCCTTCGTTTTCGGATAGGTCCGCATCAGGTGCTCGGCGGAGAAGTACAGATCGCCGATCTCGAAGCCCGCCTTTGCGAACGCGAAGCGTATCTTCAACACCTCGTCCGACTGGGCGTTGATGATCCTCTCCGCCTCGGCGATCTTCGCCCGCATGGCGGCAAGCACATTGGGCGTGAACGTGGGGATCAGCGTCTGACGGTACTTGTACTGCGGCGGACCGTCGGCGGCGGCCTGCTCCAGCAGCGCGTAGTACTGTCGCATCGGCTCAGCGGCGGGGCCGTAGAATTTTTCGCAGAACTCGCTGATCCACGCGTCGACGTCGGTGTTCACGTCCCACAGCAGACGCGGATAGACGATAAAGTTCAGGTGCTGCGAGCCCCAGTTCTTATGCGTCTCCGAATACAGCCCCACCACGCCCTTGCTGTGGTAATACGGGATCTCCTGGCGAATCGTGTGCACGACCGGCCAGAAGGACCAGCTCGTGTGGATGCCCCAGTACGTGTGGGCGATGATCGGCAGGCCAAACCGGCTCCACCTGGCAATGCTCCCGCCCATCGGAGAGTTGTCGTCCACGCCGTGAAATTGATCGCCGACCCAGTGCACCACCTGCAACACGCTGTTCGGCGCCGGCTTGACGATGCTCGGGAAGCCGTGCGAATGGTAGTCCACGTAGTACATCACCCGCGTGTTCGGGTACTCATCACGCAGCGCGTTGGCGAAGAAGTTCGCGTAGGCGATCATCCGGTCGTGGCCTTCGGAAAAGTCCTTGGTCCCGTCCGGCCGTGTCTGTACGAATTTCTGACAATCCTCGCACTGGCAGAACCGGCTCGCCCGTGTGTCGTTCGGGCTGATGCACACCAGCTCCGGCGGGTTGTCGCCATATTCAGCCAGCGCCTTCCGCACGGTTTCCAGCGCAAAGGCGCGCCCTTCAGGGTTGCTGATGCATAGCTGGTCGGGCGTGCGCCGGCCGTCGACCAGCGCGAACCACTCGGGATGCTTCTCGAACTGCTCACGCGGGATGAGGAAGCGGTAGCTGTGCCCCGCGCCCCACCAGCGCCATCCCCCCAGGTGATTGCCGCGCCCCCACTCGTACTCGGCCCACGTCGGGTCTTCGTCGATGTTCGTCGTCGCGTGCGTCAGCCCGCTGCGCAGCGCAAAGCTCGGCGATCGGTAGGTCGATTGCGTCCTGACGATCAAATCGGCCGATTCCGGGACAACGGTGCCCCAGTCGGCGGGGATGTACCAGCGGCACCCGAAGTCTTCGAGCAGGAAATACGTCGCGTGCAGCGTGCCGATCGGGTCGACGCCGGTGACGAAGACCGAATTCCCCTTTGTGACCACCAGCGAGGACTCGGGGGGCGCGTTGCGATTTCTCAACTCCGCCAGAACGTCGCCGGCGGCGCGTGTGCGCCCGATGTGAACCTCGCTGACAGCACCGTCGCGTGGCCGCTTGTCGTCTTCATTGACGATCTCGAGCACCGCACCGCTGATGCGCTTGACGTAGTGCTGAAAGCGCTCCGCAGCCAGCGACTCCTCCTCCGTCGGCTCGCCGGGCAGCACGATCACCGCCTGCGGCGTAGCGTCGCGGACAAGGACCACGTCCGCGGACGCGACTTGCGAGCAGGCCGCCGCGACAATGCCGACCAACGCGAGCGATAGAAATGCCATCGGAATGCGCATGGTTCTTCCTTATGCCGATCGTTGCAACCGGATCATTCGGAGCGTTGGAGAAGAAGATGGTTGCGTCCCGCTAGTACGGGTCAAGACCGGTGCGCCAGAAGTACTCGCTGCTGGGCAAGCTCAGATCGATGGCCACGAAGACGGCTGAACCGTCCGTGTAGTACTGCGATCCGCCTGATCGCTGGTGCCATCCGTTCAAGACGACCCGATCAATGCGCTCGACGATCAGCCAATTGCTGATCTTGGGCGCGTTCGGATCGGGGTGCCATGGCTTGACATCGCCGAAGTTCCTGATCGGCTTACTGTCCGGGAACGTATCCGGCCCCCACTCCATGCTCCATCCACGGTAGTAGTAAGGGCTGTCGTAATACGGCGACGCGGCAAGCTGTGCGTTGGTGATCGGGTCCGACAGGTGGTTCGGGCTGATTTCGTTGGCCGGCACCGCTGGGCAGAGCATCAGCTTTTTGTATGCACCTTCGCTGAGATAATTCGGCACGAGCTTGTCGTAGACGTACTCGGGGACGTATTCGTAGGTCGAGCCGTTGCTGTTGGTGCCGCGCGTGCCCCAGGCAATCCAGAATTTCCAACTCGGCGGCGGGGTGGGGAAGATGCTGTTGTAATCGTTGGAGTACACCGTCATGGCGAGGCCGATCTGCCGGATGTTGCTCAGGCAGCCCGTGCGCTCAGCCGCCTCGCGCACCTTGCTCAGCGCGGGCATCAAGATGCTTATAAGCAACGCGATAATGCTAATGACCACAAGCAGCTCAATCAGTGTGAAGGCGCGACGGCAAGACCGTCCGGTGGATGGGTTTGCATGCTTCATGCCGAAGCCTCCAGGACATGAGTCAAGAACAAATCCGAGAACAAATTCAAGACTAGAAAATACAAGATCAAACTAGTTTTAAATAATATTGCACTAGTTGCAGTAGACAATCAGAAAATACACATGGCCTCGCCTGAACGCAAGCCGAATTTTCGGTCAGCGACGCTCCCAATCGATAGATTGTCTATATAATTTCTATGTTAACAATAAGTTGCCGGAAATTAATTTTTCGCTTGACAACATATCTATATATGTTTAGATTGGTTTTATTATGGCATGCGCGACAACGACGGCGAGAACCGAAGCTCCGTCCCCTCAGCCCGCGTCCGTACGAGTCAAGCACGAGCAGATCTTCAGGCAGATCAAGGAGCGCATCATCCGCGGCGAACTCCGCCCGGGCGAAGCGCTGCCGTCGCAGGCGGCGCTGATGCGCGACCATGGCGTGGCACTGGGGACGGTTCGGCAGGCGCTCAACCGGCTTCAGGCTGAGGGGTGGATCTGCGCCCAGCGGGGCAAGGGGTCGTTCGTCCGCCCGCGCAGCGCGCCCCGGAAGATCGAATCGGGTTCCGCCGTCGTCGGCGTGGCGGTGTTCGATGAGTCGGGCGCTGCACAGTACGAACACCTGATGGCGATCCGTACCGTGCTGGCCAAGGTCGACATCGAGCTGCTCGTCGGCATCTTCTCCCCCTCGCAGGTGAACGACGCGCTCGAGTGGGCGCAGTCGCTGACCGGCGTGATGACGTGGGCCCGCCCACCGATCGAGTTCATGCGCCGGATCGTGAGCAGCGGCACGCCGACGATGCTGGTCGGCAACATGCACGAGGGTGAATGCCCGCCCGAAATCAGCCATGTGAATTTCAACCTCCGCGGCGCCGTCGATCAGGCCATCCAATTGCTCGGTAGCATGGGGCATCAGCGGATTCTCTTCGTCAACCGCGGTGGGCGCGACGCTGAGCCTTACATCGAGTTCTCACACCGTCTGTCCCAGCTCTTCGACGAGGTTGTCCGCAACCGCATCACCGACCCGGTCCATCACGAACTGGCGCTCGACGTCGGTGAAACGCCGCGCCTGATCGAATACCTCAACTCGGCCGACCCGCCCCCCACCGCGATGTTCATCGAAGGCGGGCAGCGCGCCTGCGGCCTGCTGCACGAGCTGGAAAAGGCCAAGTGGTCCGCACCAGGCCAAATCAGCGCCATCGCCATCAGCCCGCTCCAGCCACGGGTGCTTGCCAACCCGAACCTCACCTACGTCGAGCTGCCGACCGTCGAACTGGCGACGCGCAGCGCGGAGGTCATGATCGAGCTGCTGCGCGATCGTCGCCTGATCCGCGAGTCGATCTCCCCCATCCTGCACTGGGGCAACACCTGCCGAAAGGTGTCCGACGATGCGCCCCCGGACGCGCCCTCGGACGCGCCCCCGAGCGATCGCGCTCCACACAACGCTTAAGCTTCAACCCCAAACTTCAAATAGCGGATTGGCTCAAATGGCCTGGACACTAACCAGGCAGGCCGGGCGGTTGCGCTACAGCGATTCAGGCGTGTTCCGGGTGTTGTGCCAGCCGCGGCCAGCGCGTTACCCGCTTGTCTGGCCCCGCGAAGCAGAGGAATCAGCAGCGGCCTGGTCCGACGGGCTGTCGTCGCATCGCTGCGTCTGATCCGCTGACTCATCCGCGGGCGACCCGTTAGCCGTTGCGGAAAAAGGTGTGTCTTCCAGCGCGAACAATTTCCGCAGCGCCGCGGCATGGAAGCCCAGCGCTGCTGCGCTGGGGGCGCGGTCGAGCTGGCTCAGCGGCAGGTGGAGGATCTTATTGATCAGCCGGTGCGTGTGCTCCTCCAGGAGCGCCTCCATCGCCGGGTTGGACGGCCCGCCGGCCAGCGACTGAAGCTTGCGGCTGGTGCGCTGCTGCTCCAGCCGGCCCAATTCATGCAGCCGCTGGCGAAGCTGGCGGACAAGCCGGCCGATGTCGCGGTGCTGGATCTGCCGCATGCATTCGGCCACGGCGCTGTTCAGATAGGTTTCGCACTGCTGGGCCTGCTGGCGGCGCTGCTGAAGCCCTTGATCGGCCACGGCGATCAGGTCGTCGATGTTGTAGAGATAAACGTTGTTGAGCGAGCCCACCTGGGGGTCCACGTCGCGGGGCACCGCGATGTCGATGATGAACAGCGGGCGGTTGCGCCGCTGCTTCTGAAGCGGCTTGAGCCTCTCATGGCTGAGCACCGGTTCGCGCGAGCCGGTGCCGGTGATGATGATGTCGGCCTCGACAATCGCCTGGTCGAGATCCTCCCACGGCCGAGCGCCTCCCTGCGGGGCGGTCAGCCCCAGCGATTGCGCCAGCGCCGCGGCCCGATCCAGCGAACGGCTGACCACCCAGAGCCTCTGCGGCGAAACCCCAAGCAGATGCTTCATCGCCGCCTTGGCCATCTCACCTGCGCCGATGCCCAGCACGGTCTTGTCGGTGAAATCCTCGAACACCTGGCGGGCGAAATCGACCGCCACCGACCCCACCGACACGCGCCCAGCCCCGATGCCCGTCCGCGTGCGCACCTGCTTGGCCGCGGCCAGCGCCTGCTGAAACACCCGGTGCAGCACCGGGCCCACCACCCCCTGGTTCACCGCCTGCTCGTAGGCGCGCTTCACCTGCCCCAAAATCTGCGGCTCGCCCAGCACCAGCGAGTCCAGCCCGCAGCAGACGCGGAACAGGTGATGCACCGCCTGCTCCTGCTCGCGGTGGATCGAGATCGCGCTGAGCAGATCAGGCGGATCGATCCGCCCGCACCAGGCTAAAAAGTGCCGCAATTCGTCCGCGCTGGGCGGCTCGTGCACCGGCCGGGCCACGTACAGCTCCGTGCGGTTGCACGTGCTCAGCAGCACGCCCTCGGCTGAGGGGTATCGGCGGCGCAGCTCATCCAGAACCGCGGGCCGCTCGTCCTGGGCCAGGGCCAGCCGCTCACGCAGCTCCACCGGCGCGGTGCGATGGTTGATGCCAACCAGGACGATGCGCATCAGACCGGCTCCTTGGCCAGCGGAGCCTCCTGGGCGGTCGGCTCCGACCCAGCCGCTGGGCCGCCCCGCGGCAGCGACACCATCAGCCCGTAGATCGTCAGCAACAGCGCCAGGCCCGCGATGGCTAACCACGCCGCCCGCCTGCCGCGAAAACTGGCCGCGTGCCGTACGTTCATCACCAGCGCGTACATCAGCCACGCCAGCACCGCCAGCGACAGCTTCAAAACGAACCAGCCCCGCTCCTCCACGGGCAGCGGGCGGTCGCTGAGGATGACCAGCCCCGCCACCAGCCCCAGCGTCAAGAGCGCAAAGCCCAGCGTGGCGGCGCGGATGATCAGGCCCTCCAGCGATTCCAGGCTCGCCAGTTGGCCGAAGCTCTCCAGCCCCGCCTTGCGCTTCAGCCGCGCCTGGATGTAAAGGAACATCCCCCCCGCCATCGCCGCCAGTGCTGCGCCGCACGTGCCCAGGTACACGCCCGCCAGGTGCACCGCGTTCCACACCGGGTGCAGCGTCGGCAGGTCGAAGGGTTTATAGGTCCATGCTGAGGCGCACACCCCCCAGGCCAGCACCAGCGACAGCACCGGCACGGCGAACGCCGCCAGGCCCGCCAGCTTGGGCCGGCTGGTGACGTAGAGCACCGTCAGGGCGAACAAAGCCGCGATCAGGAGCAATCCATCGACGTGCGAGGCCAGGGGCTGCCATCGGCCGTGCACCGCCCACCAGCGGTAAAAAAAGAGGCCCGCGGCGCCCAGGCCGATCGCCGCCAGCATGCCGCGCTGCACCGCGGTGGAGCGGTCGACCGCCTGGGGGTGGCGCAGGCGATGGATCGCCAACCCCCACGCCGCCAGCGACAGCAGCGTCAAAATCATCAAGCTGATCGAGGTCGGGCTCAACTCAAGGCGTGTCCACTTGGGGTAGGTTCCCACCGGCTGGGGAATCGTCGGGGCCGGCCGCGAGCGATTCGCAGTATCGCCGCAGGGCATCCACGCCCTGGGACTTAAGGATATTCATTGCCTGCTCATCCGTCAGCTTCCGCAGCCGCTGCCGGCGGAGGTGCGGGTCGGCGAAGCGGCGTTGAACCTGGTCGCGGTAGGCCGCCACAGCCGCCAGCAGGACGGGCCAGTCCGGGTCCAACGCCGCGGAAAGCTGCCTGCGAATGGCTGCTGCGGCGCTGGCGGAGACGCCCCCCGTGTGCACCGCCAGCGTGACCGGGCCGTGGTGGGCGTGGGCCGGCACGGTCCAATCGCCCGCTTCTGGCTCATCCGCCCGATTCACCAGCACGCCGGACTGGGCCGCCTCCTGGGCCACCTGCTGGTTCACCGCTGGGTCGTCCGTGGCCGCCACAGCTAGCCACGCCCCCGCCAGATCGCCCGGGCGATAGGCTCGCGGGACGCACGCCACGCCCAGCGATGCCAATTCCGGGGCGATTTGCGGGGCGATCACCACCACCTGCGCCCCCGCGTCGAGCAGGGCCTTTGCCCGGCGGGCCGCCACCTGCCCGCCGCCCACCACCACGCAGCGCCGCCCGCGGACCTTGAGCATCACCGGCAGATCGTGCATCACCCTGTGAGTGTACCGCAAGACCGCCCCAACAATCCGCCAAGCCCGGCCCAAGCCCGCCCGCCGCCGGCCCGCAATCCCGCGATTGCCCCCCTATCCCCACGCGCTCGCGGTGAGGGGGGCCGGTGGAGGATCCTGCCTGCGACGCCCCATCCATGCCCGCTGATCCTGTATGATGCTGCCCCTATGGTTTCCCCCGGCACCGCTGGCGACGCAGCGGGAGCCGGCAGCGTACGCATGCCTGCTTTGATGGCGATTTTTCCCGCAAGGGAAGGAGTCTACCACCGTGACTGCTGAGAGCGATCTGCATCTGGCCAAGCTCCGCAGGTACGTGGATTTGATTGGGCGCGGCGTGGACCGGGCATTTGAGCCGGCCCAGGCGGTGGAGCTGTGGGAGCCCGCGCCGCCACGCTTCGACGCCCCCCCGGCGGATGGCCCCTGGCGGCCCCTGCCGGCGGATCACACCTGGGGCGGCCAGCAGCAGTGGACCTACTTCCGGGCGGTCCTGAGCGTGCCGGGGCAGTGGCAAGGCGGAACGGTGGAGCTGCGCCTGGATCACGAGGCCCGCTACCTGGTGGAGGCGCGGGATGATTATTTCGCCGCGGGGCCTGAGGGGCAGGTTTTTGTGGAGGGTCAGCGGCTTGGCGCGATCGATCGGGAACACCGCCGCATCGCCTGCGACCTGGCTCCCGGCCGGACGTACCAGGCGTCGGCGGTGTTCTTTGCTGCGCGCTGCCCCTGCCGACACGTGCTGCGGGCGATGGGGCTGGTTTGGGTGGATGAAGCGGCCCGCAAGCTCTGGCACGACCTGCGCGTGGCGCTGGAAGCCGCCCAGGTGCTGGACCCGAGCGACCTGACCCGCGCCCGCCTGCTGGAGGCGGTGCAGACGGCGGTCGCGGCGGTTGATGTGACGGGGATCACGCAGCGGCCGGCGTCCCTTCAGGGCGGCAGCGGCGGCGGAGCGGGCGAGGCGTTCTACGCTTCCATCCCCGCGGCGCAGCAGGCGTTCGACGAGGCGATCGCGGCGATCCCGCCCGCTGGCCAAAGGCCGCAGGTGTTCAGCGTCGGCCATGCCCATATCGACCTGGCCTGGCTGTGGCCCTTTGAGCAGACCCGCCACAAGATCGTGCGCACCTTCGCCACGCAGGCGGGGTTGCTGAAGCGCTACCCGCGCTGGGTGTTTCAGCAGTCCAGCCCGCAGGCGTACCGCTGGCTGGAGGAAGACGCGCCGGACCTGTTCGAGGAGGTTCGGCAGATGATCGCCCAGGGCCGGTGGGAGGCCGACGGGGCGATGTGGGTCGAGGCCGACACGAACCTGACCTCGGGCGAGTCGCTCGTGCGGCAGTTGCTTTACGGCAAGCGATACTTCCGCGACAAGCTGGGCGTGGACAGCCGCGTGCTGTGGCTGCCGGACGTCTTTGGCTACTCGGCGGCGTTGCCGCAATTGCTCAAGCTGGCCAACGTGGAGGCTTTCATTACCAGCAAGATCAGCTGGAGCGTGTTCAACCGCTTTCCGCACGACACGTTCCGCTGGCGAGGCCTGGATGGTACGGAAATCCCCACGCACTTCATCACCACGCCGTGCACCGATGGCTTCTGGTACACCTACAACGC
>DASVCG010000326.1:0-3556 GCA_036381755.1 Phycisphaeraceae bacterium
ATCGCTGAGCCCTGCATCGGAACCAAGGATACCTCCTGCGTGGCGGTGTGCCCGGTGGACTGCATCCACCCCACCAAGGACGAGCCGGAGTTCGAGTCCGCTGAGATGCTCTACATCGACCCGGACACCTGCATCGACTGCGGGCTGTGCGTGGACGAGTGCCCGGTCAAGGCGATCTTCCCGGAGGAGGACCTGCCCGACGAGTGGGCCTCCTACGTCGAGAAGAACGCGGAATACTACGCAGCGCGGTGAGTGACCGGGGCCGACGGGGGCTTGCCAGGCGGGGTCCTTCGACGATACCAAGCGCAGGGGGCGGGCCAGCAACGCCAGCGAGCCCGCCTGATCCAACGGATTAATCGTGCGCCGGGCCTGATGGGCCCATCGCTGCGGCCCGGTCGGCTTGGTGGACGTCGCAGCCTGCGTTATAGCTTGCGCTGAGATATCCTGTCCGGCTGGGACAAAGCCGAGGGGGATGCCTTTGACACGCCTGATCCGAGGAGGCTGGCATGGCGTTGCGCGTATCGTTAGGCAGCACGGGGCTTGAGGTTTCGCCGATCTGCTACGGCTCGTGGCAGCTTTCGCCCTCGTTCTGGGGGCATCACCCGCGGGAGACGTTCCTCCAGGCCATCCGCAGGGCGTTCGAGGTGGGCGTGAACTTTTACGACACCGCGGACGCCTATGGCGACGGCTTGGCGGAGCAGGTGCTGGGCGAGGCGCTGCACGATTTGCCCCGCGACCAGATCGTCGTGGCCACGAAGGTCTACTGGCACTTCCACCCCGACGGCCGACGGTACCCGGACCTCTCCGGCCGGTACATCCTCCAGGCCTGCGAAGCCAGCCTTCAGCGGCTGAAGATGGACCACATCGACCTGTACCAGTGCCACTCCTACGACCCGATGACGCCGATGGGCGAAATCGTCGAGGCGATGGAGACGCTGACGCGCCAGGGCAAGATCCGCTTCTACGGCACGAGCAACTGGAGCGTGGAGCAAATGCGCCTGGGCCAGGCCGCGGGCGGGCGGTTCCAAACCATCCAGCCGGTCTACAACTTCCTCCAACGCCAGATCGAGGCGGACCTGTTGCCCTATTGCCAGGCGCACAACGTGGGCGTGCTGGTCTACAGCCCGCTGGCCAGGGGGCTCCTGTCGGGCAAGTATCAGGGCGATGAGACCTTCCAGGACCACCGCGCCAACTCGCCCCAGTTTCAGGGCGAGCGGTTTAAGAAAATCTGCCAGGCGGTGGCGAGCCTGCGCCCTATCGCCCAGCGGTACGGGCTGAACATTTCGCAACTGGTGCTGGCCGCGACGCTGATGCACCCGGCCATCCACTGCGCGATCGCGGGCATCAAGAACGCCCAGCAAATCGAGGAGGCCGCTGGCGCGATGGGCCAAACCCTCTCACGCGAGGACTACTACCAGGTACGCACCGCACTGACGGAGTAAGGGAAGGTCCATCTGCGGCTCCGCGACGCAGGCCGCGGCCCTGATCCGACTTCGGTTTGGCCTGTTACGCCCGGCGCGGGAAGGTTTTTTATTTAGCTGGAACCGGCGTTTGAATTGCTTGCCGCCGGCTCGAGCTTGTCCGGGGGCTCCGTCGCAGCGGGCGAGTCCTGGGCGTCGCCCGACTCCAGGTACACCTCATCCAGCTCCGCGCCATCGGCCCAGCGGCGCAGCAGCAGGTAGATCCACGTCTGCTCACAGAAGTAGAAGCTCACCGCGAAGGCCGGCAGCAAGGCGATCACCAGCTTCACCCACACCAGCACCAGCACCGCAGCGACCGAGCCGGTGCCCGTGCCCTCCAGCGCCGACCAGTCCACCTGGTACATCAGCTCGCCCAGACGCGGGCTGGGGAAGATCGCGTCGAAGCGGTTGACCCCCGCTGGCGTGTCGCTGAACACCCACCAGCCCACAAACGCCTTGGTCGTCCACAGCGAAAAATAGACCATCAGCCCCACGAACAGGTACGTCACCGCGCCGTAGACCAGCATCGTGGCCCAATAGAACAGGAACCGCCACGGCCGACCCAGCAGGTAGTTGAACGCGCGGCTGATGGCGTCGAAGGCGTCGGCGCCCTCCACCGCCATCGCGGGGAAAAGCAGGCTCGAGCCCAGCACCAGCCCGATCAGGGTCAGCGCGATCGCCACCCCGCCCAGCAGCAGCAGGCCGAAGAGCAGCGAGGCCAGCACGTCCGTCACGCGCCAGTTGAACAGCACCCCCGCCAGCGCTAGCCCCAACCCCAAGAGCAGCGCGACCACCAGCGGGATGACCGGCGCCAGGACGAACCAGGGGTAGCGCGAACCCACGAACCGCAGCGCCGCAAAAGGCGAGATGCGCTCATCCCGACAAGCCTGCAACGCCGCCAGTCGGCTGATCGCCCCGCCGAACAGCGCCGTCAGCAAAAACGCCCACAGCAGAAACACCGCCAGGAAACCCGGATGCGTGCGATAGAGCCAGCCGGGGACGATGACGATCATCGTCAAAAGCGACCCGAGCACCCCGCCGGACTGCAAGCCCTGGCCCGCCAGGAACTCGGTCACGCCGAAGTTGAGCGATGTCGCGGAGACGACAAGCCGCTGAAAGGCGTCCAGCTCCACCTCCAGGATGGTCTGAAAGATCCCCTGGCGAGGGTCGGACCGGCCCAGGTCGCCCTTGGCCGCAGCATCGTCCATCCATTGGACCCACTGCGCGTAATCCTGCGGCGAGCGGGTCAGGTAGCGGTCCAGCTCGCCCGGATGAACCCGCGGGCCCCAGATCAAATCCAGGCCCAGCCCCCCCAGGTAGACGCCCAGCACCATCAGCAGGGCCAGCAGCAGCTTGCCCGGATGCAGCGCCATGCGGAACCCGCGGAACAGATGCAGAAAAGGGAACAGGGCAAGCCAGTCCACGCGCTCCACGCAGACGCGGTTGGGTTGGTCAGGCATGCGAGCTCCGGATTCTGAAAGGGTGAGTCAGCAACGGTTTGCGCGCAGCGTTCCGCGCTATCAGGCAGCCGGCTTTCGCGCGCCGACGACCGGGGCGGGCCCACGTGCTCCCCATGATAAGACAGACCCCCACGCCCGCCAACCAACCCGCTGCGGTGATGAGCCATCAATAAACGAAGGGGCATTCCGCCGACAAATCCCGCTAATAAAAAGGATAAGCGGGGCGTCTACGAGCGCCCGCTGTCGCCGAAGGGGGTTTGGTTTGTAGGGGTCAGGCCCGCTGGAGGCCCGGCTCAGGCGGGGGTGATTTCGACGAACCGCTGGACGCTGGCCAGGTCGCGCAGGACGTCGACGGTGGCGGTGAGGGCGCCGGTTTCGCCCACGTCGCCGCGGACCAGCCGCTGCTTGACGGGCCGGTGCTCCCACACCCGTCCGCCACGCTGCTTGGTGCGGAAGTTGGCCTGGCGGACCTTGCGTTGCAGGGCGTCGGCCTTGCGGGCGGCCGGGTCCTTGCTCAGCAGACGGACCAGGGTCTTGCGGGCCGCGGTGTTGGTGGGCTGCTTGACGACCTTGACGCGGATCGCGTCGCCTGGGGCGATGTTCTGGGGCATGGCTGGGCCTCGCGGAATCCTGGGC
>DASVCG010000327.1:0-11645 GCA_036381755.1 Phycisphaeraceae bacterium
TGTTTGTCCGGCAAGGCGCAGCCCAGTTCGAGCTGTGGACGGGCCAGCCCGCGCCGCTGGAGGCGTTCCGTGCTGCGTTGCGGGGAGAATGGAAGGTAGGGGGCAGGGGGTAGACGGCAGGAAGATAGGCGGCAGCGGGCAGACGATAGGCGGCAGGCGCAGGCAAAGTGCCTCTGTGTAGCTTGTTAGCTTATCTTTTCCTGCCCCCCGCCGTCTGCCCTCTACCCTCTATCTATCTACAGCGTCGACTGGAACGCGGCGACGAGGTGTTGGATGCGTGGGCGGCTGCCGGGCGGCTGGACGACGCTGATGACATCGAAGCGGAAGGGGTGGCGCTCCAGATGGTGGCGGCGGGCCAGTTGGGCGGCCAGAGCGGAGAGCTTGCGCTGCTTGGCGTGGCTGACGCGGAGTTGGGGCGCGATGTGCAGGCCTGTGCCGGCTTTGACCTCGACGATGACGATGGTCCGTTGATCGGGCGCCAGGGCCAGAAGGTCGATCTCGCCCCATCGGCAGCGCAGGTTCCGGGCCAGGATGCGGTAGCCCTGCTGACGCAGGAAGCGGGCGGCCTGCTTTTCGCCCTGCTGTCCGACGCGGGCGTTGCCCGGCCTGGTCCATCGCTGCAGCCAGCCCCACATGCTCAGCGGTCCCCCTCGGCAGCGTCGCCCACGGCCGTGATCGATGTTCACCGCGTCAGTGAACGATGTTCGCGGGCTTGTGAACGGAATTCACGGAACGTGGTTCACGGCGATTGCTGTGCCGCGGCGTAGCGGCTCATCGCGATCTGGAGCAGCGTCTGGGCCATCTGCTCGCGCGGCGTGTAGCTGCCCTCCGCGTAAAGCCGCTGCTGGTATTGCCGGGACAGGGCTTCGAATTGCTGGCGGCGGAGGGTTTCCTCGATCTGCCGCTGCACCTGCTCCAGCGGCTGGCCCGGCGGGCGGTCGAGCTGCTCCACGAGGATGAACCAGAACGCCTCGGGCTGGCCGGGGGTTTGGATGGGGCCGGCGGACTGGCCTTCCAGGAGCTGGGCGACGGCCCGGTTGAGCGGCTCGAACGCCAGCGGCTGGTCGCCGGTGACCTCCATGCGCCCGCCTTCTGAGGGGCGGAACTGGTTGATCGGGTCCGCGGCCACGTCGGCGAAGGGCTCGCCGGCCTCCAGCCGCTGCTGAACCTGCTGGGCCTGCTGGGCGTCAGCGACGCGGATGAGGCGGATGACCCGCTGGGCGGGTGGGTTGTATTCGTCGAAGTGGTCGCGGTAGTAGCGCTGGATGTCGCTGCGGGTGACGTGGATGCGGGGCATCAGCTTACGGCTGAGGTACCGGCTGATGAGGATGGTCTGGCGGTACTCCTCCAGGGTCTGGTCGAGGGTCTTGCCGGTGTCGGCCAGGAGCTGGGCCTCCGCGACCGCCAGCGAGCCCCTGCCGTGGCGGCGGATGAGTTCCTGGCGCTTGTCCTGGAGGATTTGCCGCAGGGCCATCTGCTCCTGTTTGGTCAGGTCGCGCTGGGCCTGTCCGAGCAGGAGAGCGTTGCTGACGATCTCATCGAGCCGGCCGAGGATCAGCTCCGCGGCCCGCTGACGGAACGCCTCTTCGGGCAACTGCCCGCCCAGGGCCTGGAGCTGCTCCTCGATGGGGTCGAAGACGGTCTGCGCATAAATCGCCTTGCCGTTGACCTGCCCGACCATGCCCGCGACGGCGTAGGCAGGGGGCGCCTGCGTTTCGTCGGTGGGGGAGGGGGGCGAAGCTGACGGGGCTGTGGCGGCAGAGGCTGAGGCGGGGGGGAGAGGTTCCTCAACCGCGTTGACGGAAAGGGGTTGCGTCGCTGGCGGAGAGGCGGGGGAGGGTGAGGCAAGCAGCGGTGCAGAGGATGCCGCGGAGGATGAAGCGGGGAGCGCGTCGGCCAGGGCAGCCGGCTGTGTTGCTGAAAGCGAGGGTGCGGCAGCCTGGGGCGAGCTTTCCGCAGCGTGTTTCTCAGCAGAGGCCTGGCTTGAGCGGGTGGGGCGGACGAAGTCCGCGGGGGAAAGCTCCCGCTGGGCGGGCTGAGCGGCCTGGTTCGTTGGGGCGTCACTTTGTCCTTTGCGGGCGGCGCAGCCGACGGCGGTGAGCAGCGCGATCCCGCTGACGATCAGCCAGGCGGTGGCCCGACGGGCGCGAAGGGCACGGGCGCAGCCGCTCCGCTGCCTGCGGGCTGGAGGCAGGGAACTGGCTGTGGCCAGCGGGGCGCAAAAGCCGGGCGAAAGCATGGTCAGGAGTGTAAAGCCCGCCCGGCTGACGGGCAATCGGCCCGTAATAGGGGGCAGAGGGTGGACGGCAGGGGGCAGCCCCCGGAAGGGGGCAGGGGGTGGCTTCCGGAAAGGGCAGGTGCGGGCGGGATATGCGGGCGGAATCGGAGGAAATTGGGGGGATTTGCCAAATTTAAGGTCGGCGGAGGGGGGTGGGCGCGGTAGGATTAGTGAAGAGGCTGCACGAAGGAGGATGCCCGATGACGCACGTCTCCTCGTCCTCGTCGGCCGGTTGGAGCCCCATTTCGGAGCCCATGACGCCCGCACAGGCGCTGCGTTGGGCGTGGATGGCCTGGACGGCGCTTTTGCTGACGCCGTTCGTGCTGTTCGTGGTGACGATCGCGGTGATCGGGCTGAGCGCGTGGGGCGATGGAGGGGGCGGGTCGGCGTTCGTGTCGAACCTGTTTTTTGCGATCTCGATGATCTGGCTGCTGGTGGCGGTGCCTGGGGCGTTTGTGCTGCGCAGCCACTGCTTCAGGGCGTATTGGGAAGGCGGGACGGTGGACCCGCGCAGCTACCTGCGGGGGATGCTCACGATCTGGCTGGCGGCGGAGATCGGGGGGATTGTGGCCCTGTTGGGCTGCTTGCTGAGCGGCATGCTGATGCCGTGTCTGCTGCCGGCGGCGGTGGCGTTCATGCTCTTTACGCCGTTTTGGCCCACGGGCGAGGCGATGGTGCACCCGGTGGGCGCGGTGGATGACGACCAGATCTTCCGCGAGCCGCGTTAGACGCGGGCGAATCCTGCACATTTGCGTTGCACTTCTAGCCGCCTCGGTTGACCAACCGGGCGGCTTCAATTAAGAGAGTAAGGTCCGTTTTTCAGAAGACGGCCTCGATCGGCCGACGATATAGCTTTGCACCAAGCCGGGCGAGGCTCATGAGCGGCGTCGAGCGGTTTGGGTTTGGCAGAGAAGCCTGCGGTCGCTATTCTCTCACTCCACCCCTTGCGCGATCAGGGGGAACAGCGGTTTTGACCCTCGGGCTTTTCCCCATAAAATCACGCCTCCGGGCGGTTTGCTGCGGTCTTTGCGTATGCCGACAGAGCCAGCCTCCAATCGCTATGTTTTTCCCCAGTGGGTGAACTACCTGCTGCCGCTGTTGGTGTTGGGCGTGGTGGGCGGCGGGCTGTACGTGCCGGTGCTGGTGGGCCTGGGCGCGTCGGCCAAGACGCTCAACGCGGGCTATCAGCCCAAGCAGCCGGTGCCTTACAGCCACGCGCTGCACGTGGGGCAGTTGGGCATTGACTGCCGGTATTGCCACACGACGGTAGAGAAGGCCGCCATGGCGGCGATCCCGCCCACGCAGGTGTGCATGAACTGCCACAACCCCGAGTCGGGCGAGGCGGGTATTCGCAAGGAGAGCGCCAAGCTCGCGCTGCTGCACGAGAGCTACCGTACGGGCAAGCCGGTGGAGTGGATCAAGGTGCACGACCTGCCGGATTATGTTTACTTCAACCACTCGGCCCACGTGAACAAGGGCGTCTCGTGCGTGAGCTGCCACGGGCGGGTGGACAAGATGGAAGTGGTGCACCAGGTGCATTCGCTGAGCATGTCCTGGTGCTTGGATTGTCACCGCGACCCCCGGCCGCACCTGAGGCCGCTGGACCAGGTGACGAACCTGGCCTGGCAGCCCCCGGCGCTGGAGGGGGAGACGCCTCAAGAGGCACAGCTTCGGATCGGAGCCGAGCTGATGCAGAAGTACCAGATCCACGACGCCACCTACATGACGAGCTGCTCGACGTGCCACCGGTAGATGATTCATTGACGGGCCGTGCATACTGGCGGAGCCTGGAGGAATACGCGGGCTCGCCGCAGTTCCGCGACCTTCTGGGCCGGGCGGGCGAGGCGATCGACCCGGATTCGCTGGGGTATTCGCGGCGTCGGTTCCTCCAGATCATGGGGGCGTCGCTGTCGCTGGCGGGGCTGACGCTCACGGGCTGTCGGCGCTGGCCGGAGGAGAAGATCGCTCCCTTTGCTCAGCGTCCGGAGGGGCGGGTGCCCGGCGTGCCGGAGTATTACGCCACGATCGCCCAGCGGGGCGGGGTGGCCCACGGCCTGCTGGTGGAGAGCTACGACGGCCGGCCGATCAAGATTGAAGGCAACCCCGACCATCCTTTCTCCCTGGGCGCCAGCGAAGTCTGGGACCAGGCGACGATTCTGACGCTTTACGACCCGCAGCGAAGCCGGAGCGTGGCCAAGGGGCCGGGGGAGGCGCTTGCGGCCAGCGACTGGGCTGAGTTTGAGAAGTTCATCCAGGAGCAGATCGCCGGCCGAAAGGGCGATGCCTCGTCGGGCCTGGCGGTGCTGGTGGAGCCTTCGGATAGCCCGACGCTGGCGCGGATGAAGGCGCGGTTCCTGGAGGCATATCCCAAGGCGTATTGGTGCCAGTGGGAGCCGGTGAACCGCGACCAGGAGCTGGAAGGCGGCCGGCTGGCGTTCGGGCGCAGCGTGCGTGGGCGGTATCAATTCGGCCAAGCGGAGGTGATCGCCTGCTTCGACGCGGACCCGCTTTATTTCCATCCTGCGGCGCTTCGGCACGCGCGGGACTGGGCGCAGGGTCGCAAGTCGGCGGACGAGGGGCGGATGAGCCGCCTGTACGTGGCGGAGCCGACATTCACGACGACCGGCAGCGTGGCGGATGAGCGGCTGCCCGTCCGCGCCAGCCGCGTGCCGGAGTTGGTCCAGGCGCTGGCGGTGCGGCTGGGGGTGGTGAGTGGGCAGGCGGGGCCGCTTAACGGCTCGACCGCGTTCATCGAGAAGCTGGTGACCGACCTTCAGCGGCATTTGGGCCGAAGCGTGGTGATGGTTGGGCCGAGCCAGCCGGCGCAGGTGCATGCTCTGGTGTGGGCGATTAATGATCGGCTGGGCAACCTCGGCCGGACGATCACGCTGTACGAGGACCCCGCGGGTGAATCGCCCACGCAGACGGAGCAGATGCGCGAGCTGGTTCGGCGGATGAACGCCGGGCTGGTAGACGCGCTTGTCATTCTGGGGGGCAACCCGGTCTACGACGCCCCTGCGGACCTGAACTTTGCTGAGGCGCTGGGCCGCGTGAAGCACGCGGTGCATCTGAGCCTTTATCAGGATGAGACCTCGCACCGGTGCCATTGGCACCTGCCGCGGGCGCACGACCTGGAGTGCTGGGGCGACGGCCGGGCGTGGGACGGCACGGCGAGCATTCAGCAGCCGCTGATTCTGCCGCTTTTCGGGGGCAAATCGCCCATCGAGGTGCTGGCGATGCTGCTGGGCGAGCCGGCGGACGGGCTGGCGATCGTGCGGGAGACGTGGCGCGGCCATCTGGGGCTGAATTTTGATTCGGCCTGGCGCAAGGCGCTGCACGACGGCGTGGTGGGCGGGACGGCCTACCCGCAGGTGCAGGCCAAGCCGCAGGTGGCGGGGGTGGAGCTTCCGCCGCGGGTGGAGGGCGAGTTCGAGCTGGTCATCCAGCCCGACCCGAGCCTCTACGACGGCCGATGGGCCAACAACGGCTGGCTTCAGGAGTTGCCCAAGCCGCTGACCAAGCTCACGTGGGACAACGTGGCGATGGTGTCGGTGAGCGACGCCAAGCGGCTGGGGATCAAGCGGGGCGATGTGGTCAAGCTGGCGGTGGACGGGCGTGAGCTGGAGCTGCCCGCGTTCCCCATGCCGGGGCAGGCGCCGGGGGTGGTGGCGGTGACGCTGGGCTACGGCCGAACGCACGCGGGGCACGTGGGCGACGGCGTGGGCGGGGATGTCTACCGCCTGCGCACGAGCGGCGCGTCGCACGTGGCGGCGGTGGCGCTGAGCCCGACGGGCGGGCATAGCGAGCTGGCTATGACCTCGATGCACTTCCTGATCGACCCGCTGGGCGAGAGGACCGTGCGTCTGCGCGTGGGCGAGAAGGGCGAAAGCGGGATGATCGTGCGGGAGGCCACGCTGGCCCAGTACCGGGCGCACCCGCATTTCGCCAAGGAGGAGCACGGGGACGTTCGCCTGCAGCTTTTTGAGCCGCCGGTGGAATTCAACGACCCGCACGCCTGGGGCATGACGATCGACATGACCGCCTGCATCGGCTGCAACGCGTGCGTGGTGGCCTGCCAGGCGGAGAACAACGTGCCCGTGGTGGGCAAGGACCAGGTGATCCGCAGCCGGGAGATGCACTGGCTGCGGATCGATCAGTATTTCAAGGGCGACCCGGAGGGCAGCCCGGACGTGGTGCACCAGCCGGTGATGTGCGTGCACTGCGAGAACGCCCCGTGCGAGCAGGTGTGCCCGGTCAACGCGACGACGCACGACAGCGAGGGGCTCAACGTTCAGGTGTACAACCGGTGCGTGGGCACGCGGTACTGCTCGAACAACTGCCCGTACAAGGTCAGGCGGTTCAACTTCCTGGACTACCACGCCAAGGACCCGCGTGGGGGCGCCAAGCCCTGGCTGGGCATGCCCGACACGCAGCAGGATCAGATGGTGGACCGGCTGCGGCGGATGGTGTTCAACCCCGAGGTGACGGTGCGGATGCGCGGGGTGATGGAGAAGTGCACCTACTGTGTGCAGCGGATCGCCCGGGCGAAGATGGCTGCGCGCAACGCGTGGGCCCAGGGCCAGCGGCCTGATGCGCTGGTGCGGGACGGCGAGGTGATCACCGCCTGCCAGCAGGCCTGCCCGACGCAGGCGATTGTTTTCGGTAATCTCAACGACCCGAACAGCCGGGTCGTGCAGCATCAGAAGAACCGGCGAGCGTACGCCTTGCTGGGCGAGCTGAACACCCGCCCGCGGACGCAGCACCTGGCGGTGATCCGCAACCCGGCGCAGACGTAGGAAGCACTGTTCCGGGCTGCCGGCCCGGGGCTGGGCGGTCGGGCGTGGCCCGGCGCACCGGCCGACGGCGCAGCACGCGGAACGCGGGACCGAAGTTGACATGGCCACACTCGGCACGATCCAACACGAAGCCCCCCCGGTGGACATCGACAACACGCACGATGACCCCCGTCATCGTGCGCCCCTGGTCACGGGCGACAACGATTTCGCCAGCGTGACGACCAAGGTGGCGCAGTTGGCGCAGAGGCCGCCGGCGTTGTGGTGGTGGGTGGCGCTGGCGATCGCCTCCTCGCTGGCGGGTCTGCTGCTGGCGCTGATCGGGTATCTGCTCACCACGGGCGTGGGCGTGTGGGGTACGAACATCCCCAACGGCTGGGCGTTTCCGATCGTGAACTTCGTGTTCTGGATCGGCATCGGCCACGCGGGGACGCTGATCTCGGCGATCCTGTTTTTGTTCCGGCAGGACTGGCGCACGGGGATCAACCGGTTCGCGGAGGCGATGACGATCTTCGCGGTGATGTGCGCGGGGATCTTCCCGGCCATCCACGTGGGCCGGCCGTGGCTGGCGTACTGGCTGTTCCCGATCCCCAACCAGATGGCGATGTGGCCCGAGTTCCGCTCGCCGCTGTTGTGGGACGTGTTCGCGGTGAGCACGTACGCGACGGTGTCGCTGCTGTTCTGGTACGTGGGGATGATCCCGGACCTGGCGACGCTGCGCGACCGGGCCAAGAGCCGGCTGGGGCAGATCGCCTACGGGGTGCTGTCGCTGGGCTGGACCGGCTCGATGAGGCAGTGGCACCGGTTCGAGAAGGCGTATCTGCTGCTGGCGGCGATCGCCACGCCGCTGGTGCTCAGCGTGCACAGCGTGGTGTCGTTCGACTTCGCGGTGTCGCAGCTTCCGGGCTGGCACACGACGATCTTCCCGCCCTACTTCGTGGCGGGGGCGATCTACGGCGGGTTCGCGATGGTGCTGACGCTGGCGGTGCCGGCGCGCTACCTCTTCGGGCTTCAGCAGATCATCACCAAGCGGCACATCGACAACATGTGCAAGATCATGCTGGCCACGGGCCTGATCGTGGCGTACGCCTACGGCATCGAGTACTTCATCGCCTGGTACAGCGGGCACCACTACGAGCAGTCGCTGTTCGTGCACCGGCTTTTTGGCCCGTACGCGTGGGCGGGCTGGCTGCTGCTGACCTGCAACGTGGCGGCGCCGCAGCTTTACTGGATCAAGTGGTGCCGGAGCAACCCTGTCATGGTCATGATCGTGGCCACGTTCGCCAACGTGGGCATGTGGCTGGAGCGGTTTGTGATCGTGGTGGGCAGCCTCAACCGCGACTTTTTGCCCTCGAGCTGGGGCATGTTCTACCCCACGTGGGTGGACATCGGGATGCTGATCGGCTCGTTCGGGATGTTCCTGACGTTGT
Organism: Phycisphaeraceae bacterium; assembly: GCA_036381755.1. Lineage (GTDB taxonomy): Bacteria > Planctomycetota > Phycisphaerae > Phycisphaerales > Phycisphaeraceae > DASVCG01. The sequence continues at coordinate 8,502 of DASVCG010000327.1, forward strand.
TCTTGCTGTTTTGCAAGTTCCTGCCGGTGGTGGCGTTGGCGGAGGTCAAGACGGTGATGCCTCAGGCCCACGCCCCGGCTGATCACGGCGACCTGCGGGCCACGCTGGGCGATGAGGTGCGCAGCGGCGGCCGGCATTGAAGGACTGAGCGGCGATGACGCAAGTCGATTCCCCCCAAGTCGCGACGCCCCGCCGGCCTCAGGCGGCCCAGGAGGAGGAGCTCTACGGCCTGCTGGCGGAGTTCGAGGACGTGCCCGCGGTCAAGAGCGCGGCCCATGCGCTCAAGCGTGCCGGCTATCGCTATTTTGAGGTTTACAGCCCCTTCCCGATCCACGGGCTGGACCACGACCTGGACATCCAGCCCACGATCCTGCCGTGGCTGGTGCTGGGCGGTGGGCTGGCCGGCTGCGTGGGCGGCTTGGCGCTGACGATCTGGACGATGGCGGTCGATTACCCTTACCTGATCTCGGGCAAGCCGTTCAACAGCCTGCCGGCGTGGATCCCGATTGTGTTCGAGTGCACGGTGCTGTGCTCGGCGTTGACGGCGGTGTTCGGGATGCTGCTCTTGAACCAGTTGCCGCTTTTGGCGCACCCGCTGCTGAAGGTGTCGCGGTTCCGCCGGGTGACCGATGATCGGTTTTTCATCGGCGTGCTCAAGCGGGACAAGCTGTTTGACGCGGAGCGGACCGCGGCGTTTCTGCGGAAGCAGGGGGCCAGCGCGGTGGAGTTGGTGTCGCTGTAGGGCGGGGTTGGCGTTTGAGGGTTGGCCGAGGGCAAGAGGAAAGATCAGGCAAGACTCATGGCTAAGCTGCCTCGTGTGATTGATCCGACGCTCCACCTGCCGCGCCCGCCGTTCTGGCTGGTGGCGGGTCTGATGACGCTGGTGGTGCTCTCGTGGGTGCCGCTGGCGCTGATTGCCCGCGCGCGGGTGACGCTGTCGCCCAAGCGGGCGGTCCACATTTTCCAGGACATGGACAAGCAGGCCAAGTACACGGCGCAGGGGGTGAACCCGCTGTTCGCGGATGGTCGGGCGATGCGTCCGCCGGTGCCGGGGACGGTGGCGCGTGGCGAGTTGGAATTGGATGATCATTATGATCGGGGGTACGAGCTTGTTCAGGGGGCTGACGGGCAGTGGCAGGTGGAATATTTCCGGGGCTTCCCTGAGCAGGTGGAGGTGAACGAGGCGCTGGTGACGCGGGGGCGGGAGCAGTTCAACATTTATTGTGCGCCGTGCCACGGGCTGGACGGCTCGGGCCAGGGGGCGGTGCACGCGCGGGTGCTCAGGTCGCAGGCGGCGGACACCGTCTGGGTTCCGCCGGTGGATTTGCACGCCAAGATGCCTGACGGCCGGCTGGTTTACGGGGAGGGGCTGTATCCGGAGGGCAAGCTGTTCAACGTGATCACGAACGGGATTCGGAACATGCCCGGGTATGCTGCGCAGATCGATGTGCCCGACCGGTGGGCGATCGTGGCGTACATCCGGGCGTTGCAGTGGAGCCAGGACCCGCCCGCCCAGCAGCCTGCGACGCAGGCTGCGGCGCAGCGGTGAGGAAGGATCGAGGGAGCCTCGACGCCGATGGATCACCAGGACGTTCAACTTTCGCCAAGCCACCGCCGGCTGCTGGGCACGCGTGCCTGGCCGCTTTACAGCACCTGCTTTCTGGTGGGTCTGCTGGGGCTATTGGTGGCGTTCGGGACAGCATGGGCGACGCGGGGCTCGGGGGGCGTGCAGCGTCTGGCCTTTTCCTATCTGGTGGGGTTCGCGTTCGTGCTGAGCCTGGCGCTGGGCGCGATGGTCTTCGTGCTGATCCAGTACGCGACGCGGGCGGGCTGGTCGGTGGTGGTGCGTCGGCCGGCGGAAGCGCTGGCGGCGAGCGTGCCGGTGCTGGCGGTGCTGCTGGCGCCGATTGTGGTGTACATCCTGCTGGGGCAGGGCGTGCCTTACCTCTGGGCCCAGGATTTTGAGGGGGCGCACCACGGGGCGGAACACGCCGCGGCGGATCAAGCGTCCAGCGTGCAGGTGGTGGCGGTGGCCCATGCCGAGGAGCAGGCCGGCGGGGCGGAGCATCATCCTTCCAGCGAGGGGGCGGATCAGGGTGAAGCGGCCTGGCCTCGCCAAAAGCCGGCGTTTACCGCGGAAAAGAGCGTGCACGCGGATCTGGCGGAGGTGTCGTTTGCTGAAGAGCAGGCGCAGATCGCCCACGCGGTGGAGGCCAAGGGGTGGTGGCTGACGCCTGGGGCGTTCATCGGCCGGTGGGTGATCTACCTGCTGGTGTGGTCGGGGGTGGGGCTGTGGTGCTGGCGGCTTTCGACCCGGCAGGACCAGACCGGGGACGATCAACTGACGCTGCGGATGCAAAGCCTCAGCGCGCCGCTGCTGTTGGCGGTGGCGCTGACGCTGACGCTTGCGGCGTTTGACCTGGTGATGTCGCTGGACCCGCGGTGGTATTCGACGATCTTCGGCGTGTACTACTTTGCCGGGGGTTTCCTGGGCGCCATTGCTGCGCTGATCCTCATTTTGATGGGGCTTCAGCGGATGGGCCTGGTGCCGGACGTGACCACCGAGCACTACCACGACCTGGGCAAGCTGCTGTTCGCGTTCACGTTTTTCTGGGGCTACATCGCGTTCAGCCAGTACATGCTCTACTGGTACGGGAACCTGGCGAACGAGACGTTCTGGTTTGATTTGCATGGCTTTACGACGGTGCCGGAGCGGATGACGCAATGGACGGGGGTGGGTGTGCTGCTACTATTTGGCCACCTGCTGGTGCCGTTCGCGGCTCTGCTGCCGCGCTGGGCCAAGCGGCGCAAGCCGGTGCTGGCTTTTTGGGCGTTGTGGATCCTGCTGATGCACCTGGTGGACGTGTATTGGCTGGTGATGCCGCACTTTGACGCCTACCAGACGATGCGCGGCGTGGCTGACGGGCTGATTGATATCGGCTGCGTGGTGGGCGTGGCGGGGATTTTCCTGGGCGCCGCGGTGCGCCTCGCCGCTGGCCACAGCCTGGTGCCCGCGCACGACCCCCGCCTGGCTGAATCGCTGGCGTTCCACAACGCCTAAGCCCGCGCAGCGGCTGGGCGGCCGCGGAGGACCAACCCGATGGCAGACGAATCACACGAATCACACGGCTGGGACGTCAACGT
>DASVCG010000328.1:0-2897 GCA_036381755.1 Phycisphaeraceae bacterium
CGGTGATCGCCATCCAGGAGCGGTTGAATCGCATGGGGTACGACGGCCCGCTTGCTCTGCGGTTTCCGCTTCGCGTCGGCCGACTCGATCCTGCGCGAAAGCTTCACCTCGTGGTTGAGCACCCCGACCGCTACCGCATCCGCGTCAACAGCCAACAGGTGGCGTACAACGGCCTGCCCCCCTGGCGCGACCCGAGGTGGCTACCCATCGATATAACGGGCTTGCTCAAGCAAGGCGACAACTCGATCGAACTGTATTGCCCGGACTTCCGCCATGGTGACCCAGCCTGCTATGAGGACCCAGCGGCTCGATACGGCACGGAAATCGAATCCATCTACCTGGTGGGCGATTTTGCCGTCAATGGAACCTTTCACGAAACGCCGCATGTTGACCCGCATTCCGATATGCCGCCGCAGCCGACCCGCTGGATGCAGCGGGATTCGCTGACCCTGAGCGATCCCGTTCCGCTTGCGCCGGGTGATGTGCTCGCCCAGGGGCTTCCCTTTTACGCCGGTCGGCTGCGCGTCAGCATCCCGCTGGGCCTGCCTGCTGGCATGACCACGCCGGCAGCATTGTGCTTGGAGCGATTCGATGCCGCGGTTGTCGAAGCGGCGATCGATCAGCAGCCCTTGGGGTACATCATGAGTCCCGCTGCTACGCTGCCGATGCCGACCGCGATGGGGACGAAACGGAACGGGCTCCACTTGACGCTCTACAGCACCTTGCGGAACCTTCTCGGGCCGCACCATCATCCGGGCGGCGAGTTGTCATGGGTCGGCCCTACTTCTTTTTCGCCGTGGCCGTACTACGCCGGTCATCCCCAGATGCCTGACGTGGTGCAAGAAACCGCCGCCTGGGCCGCCCAAGGATCATCCCCCAAATCCTGGCGCGATGACTATTGTTTCGTCCCCTTCGGTGAATTAACCGCGAGCGTGGTGATGCACAAGTAAAGACAGCCCGTCCTGAAAGCGGCTTGATACGACAGCGCAGGGCAGTTTTCCGGGGCTGCCCTGCGCGGGACTACAGTTCCGCTGTCCACCGTGGCCGAGACCATAGCGTTTGAATTCGCCGGCCCGGCTTATCGCATCAAGAGAATGTCACGTGCAGGCTCACGATCTGGAAGGGGCTAAGGGATAGCGTGAGGGTATCGCCTTCCACCCGCAGGTCGCCGGCCTCGTCCATGGGTTCTTCCAGCAAGTTCACGTATCGGGCCGACGTCGGCGGCTGGGGCAGCTTCACCTGCGCCTGAGTGTGCGAGCCGTGAGCCTCGTAGAGCCGCAGAACCAGGCCCCGGCCCGACTCCGCGGGCTTGACCGTGGAAAGCATCACTGCGGGCGAGTCGCACCGCGGCCCAGCCTGATGAGCGGGCAAGCGGCCCGGCGTCGGTGCGGCCGTGTGCACCACCGCGGGCGTGTTCAGCTCCGCCGCGGCACGGATCACCCCCGCCTCCTGCAGCGAGCCGGCGTGAGGCAGGAGGCTGTAGGTGAATTGATGGTGGCCCTGGTCCGCGGAGGCGTCCGGCGACTGGGCGCTCTTGATGCAGGTGAGGCGGATGACGCCGTCGTGGATGTCGTGGCCGTACTTGCAGTCGTTGAGCAGCGCCACGCCGTAGCCGTGCTCGGACAGATCCACCCAGCGGTGGGCGCAGGTTTCATACTTGGCGCGATCCCAGGAGGTGTTGCGGTGGGTCGGCCGGTACAGGTGGCCGAACTGCACCTCGTGAGCGGCCTGGGTGGCGCGGATGTTCACCTCGAAGGCCGTCTTGAGCAGCTTGTGGTGCTCGTGCCAGTCGATCTGGGTTTCAAAGTCGATCCGCGGGTGATGCTCGTAGAGGGCCAGCCGCTGGCGGATGCGCGTCTGGGGCTCGCCATCGACTTGGGGCAGGCTCCAGGTCAGCTCCACCGCGGTGCGCACCGGGCCGCGCTCAACCGTTTGGATGGATTCAAGCTTTGGCGCGGGCAGGCGGTGTTGCTCATAGTCGTAGTCGATATTCCATGCGTCAAAATCGAGCGGGCGGTCTTCAAAAAGCTGCCAGGCGTTGCCCACGCCGCCGGGCCGCAGCACGCTGCGATCGTTGACGCGGTCGTAAAGCTGGACGATTCGGCCCTGCTCATCCAGCTCGATGCGCCAGTAGCGGCTTTCCAGGCGTCGGCCGTTTTCCGCGACGACGATGGACGGCTGCGCCGTCGGGGCGTCGGCAGCGTCGATCACCCGCCAGCCGCCCGCCGGAATGGTCACGTCGTCGCGCCAGGTGCCGTCGGGCAGGCGGATCGGGTCGCTGCGATCCCACGACAAGGTGTTGAACAGCACCAGCGGCTGGGCCGCGGAGGCGGTGTCGATCCGCTCCGTCAGAAACTGGGCCGCTTCGCCGATGGCCTGGTCCAGCTCATCCGCCAGCGTTTGCTGCATGCGGCGGACGTCCTGATACACCTCGCCCACCGAGCTGCCCGGCAGCACGTCGTGGAAGTGCATCAGCAGCAGTTGCTCCCACCAGCGGTCCAGACGGCTCTTGTCATGCGCGTACCCCAGCGGCGCAGCCAGGCTGATGAGCCACTCCAGCTGCTGAAGGCGCGTCTCGTTCTGGCGGTTCATCCGCTTGAGCCAGCCCTGGCTGGTGTAGGTGCCCTGGTGATACTCCAGGTACAGCTCACCGTCCCACACCGGCAACTGCGGCGCACGATCCAGCACGCGGCGCACCAGCGAGCGGACCGGCTCCAGCACCACCTGCGGCAACTGCGACGAAGGCGGGCCATCCGCCAGACGCAAAGCCGATTCCACCATCTGCGACGTGGGCCCGCCCCCGCCGTCACCATGGCCGAAGGTCATCAGCGGCGCCAGACCCGGCAGCTTGGGGCGGTACGTCTTCCAAGTGCCCAGCAGCTCCTCCGGCGTCACCA
>DASVCG010000329.1:0-2044 GCA_036381755.1 Phycisphaeraceae bacterium
GGCGGAACCATGACCACCTGGATGAGCCTCTGCGACGACCGCATCAAGGCCGCCGACATCATCTGCTACTCCGACCGCTTCGCCCACTTCGCCATGCGCGACGTCAACTTCTGCGGCAGCCAGATCACCCCCGGCCTCTACGAGCTGTGCGACGTGCCGGACCTCCACGGCCTGATCGCGCCCCGGCCGCTTCTGGTGGAAATCGGCGTCCACGACTCCTGCTTCATGGTCGATTCCGCCATGAGCTGCTTCCGCGAAGTCCAGAAAATCTACCAAGCCGCCAGCGTCAGCGACCGCCTGGAGCTGGACCTCTTCGGCGGCGAGCACGCCTGGGGCGCCAATAAGAGCGTCGCCTTCTTCCGCAAATGGCTCGGCGGCGAATCCGCCAGTGCCCCCGCCACCACCGCCCAACTGACGGAGGCGCAAGCATGAGCCGCACGTATCGCATGGCCATCATCGGCGTCGGCGGCATCGCCCAGCTCCACGCCCGGGCCATCCAGGACCTGCCCAACGCCCAGCTCATCGCCGGATCCTGCCGCACCCCGGACAAGGGCCAGGCCTTCGCCAAGCAGTGGAGCTGCCAATGGTTCCCCGATTACCAGGCGATGCTCGATGAGGTCAAGCCCGACGTGGTCACCATCGCCACGCCCAGCGGCGCGCACCTGGAGCCGCTCCTGGCCTGCGCCCAGCGCGGCATCCACGTCATCTGCGAAAAGCCCATCGAGATCAACGTCGACCGCATCCAGCAGATGCTCGACGCCGCCGCCTCAGCCCAGATCATGCTCGGCGGCATCTTCCCCCTGCGCTTCAAGCCCGCCAATCAAGTGCTCCACCAGGCGATGGCGCAGGGCCGCTTCGGCAAATCCTTCGTCATCAGCGTCGCCGTCCCCTGGTGGCGCGACGACGCCTACTACGCCCCCAACCGCTGGCAGGGCACGCTGGCGCTGGACGGCGGCGGAGCGCTGATGAACCAGAGCATCCACCTGGTCGATCAGCTCCAGTGGCTCACTGCGGCCGCCTCACCCGACAGCGACCCCCACGCGAACCCCGTCCAGGACGTGTTCTGCCTCACCGGCAAGCTCGGCCACGACCCCTCGCTCATCGAGGTGGAGGACACCGCCCTGGCCGTCGCCCGCCTGCGCAGCGGCTCCCTGGCCCAGGTCCTCGCCGCCACCTCCATGTACCCCGGCACGCAGACCAGCATCACCGTCAGCAGCAGGGAGGGCGCCGTCCAGATCGTCGGCGAGCAGATCACCCTCTGGCAGTTCCGCGACGAGCGCCCCGAGGATGACCAGATCCGCCAGCGGTTCGCCCAGCCCACGCAGCACAGCGGCGGCGCCAGCGACCCCCTGGCCATCCCCTATCAGCCCCACCGCGACAACTTCGCCCAGTTCCTCGACGCCCTCGACCATGGCCGGCCCCCCGCCATCGACGGCCCCGAAGCCGCCAAGGCCGTCGCCATCGTACAGGCCTGCTACGAGTCAGCCGCCAGCGGCCAGCCGGTCCAGCCACCCCGCGTCCGCACGCCCGCCGACACGCCAAGCCGCTAAAATCGCCCCCATCGCCTGTGCCACGACTTCCTGAGGCCCCTCATGAGTGACGCAACCTCCCGCGGCTACTTCGATATCCAGATCAACGGCTTCGGCGGCGTGGACTTCAACCAGGACCACCTCACCGCCCAGGACCTCCACAAAGCCTGCCTCGCCCTCCAGGCCGACGGCATGGAAACCGTCCTGGCCACCATCATCACCGAGCACATCGACCAAATGGCCCTGCGCCTCCGCCGGCTGGTCGAATTGCGCGAGCAAGACCCCCTGGCCCGCCAGGTCATCGCCGGCGTGCACATCGAGGGCCCGTTCATCAACGAGCAGCCCGGCTATCGCGGCGCTCACCCGCCCGACGCCATCCGCCCAGCCGACCTGGACGAGATGAAGCGCCTGCTCGACGCCGCAGGCGGCCTGACGCGCCTGGTCACCCTCGCCCCGGAGCGCGACCCGGGCCTCAAGCTCACCCGCATGCTCGTCCAAGCGGGCATCAAGGTCTC
>DASVCG010000330.1:0-4031 GCA_036381755.1 Phycisphaeraceae bacterium
GGAGCACGTAGCTGAGGCTGCCGTGCAGCACGCCGGGCGAGCCGTGGGAAAGCGACGCCGCGTGATCGCCCAATCGATCGGATCGCCCCCCAGCCTCCACGCCCACCAGTTGCACCTGGGCGTCGTTGACGAAGGGGTAAAAAATCCCCGCGGCGTTGGACCCGCCGCCCACGCAGGCCACCACGACATCGGGCAGCCGTCCGAATTGCTCCAGACACTGCGCGCGGCACTCGCGCCCGATGACCGACTGAAAATCCCGCACGATCATGGGGAACGGGTGCGGGCCGACCACCGAGCCGATGATGTAGTGTGTGCCCTCGCAGGACTCCATCCAATCACGCAGCGCCGCGTTGGTGGCGTCCTTGAGCGTGTGCGAGCCGGCGTCCACCGGCACGACCCGCGCGCCCAGCAGCTCCATGCGCTTCACGTTGGGCTGCTGGCGGCGCATGTCCTCGGTGCCCATGTAGATGTCGCAGTCCAGACCGAACACCGCCGCCGCCGTCGCCGTCGCCACCCCGTGCTGGCCCGCGCCGGTCTCCGCGATCACCCGCTTCTTGCCCATGCGCACGGTCAACAGCGCCTGGCCCAGCGAATTGTTGATCTTGTGCGCGCCGGTGTGGGCCAGGTCCTCGCGCTTCAGATAAATCTGCGCCCCGCCGCAATGCTGCGTGAGCCGCCGGGCGAAATAAAGCGGCGTGGGCCGGCCCACGTAATCGCGCAGCAACGCCTCAAAATCCCGCGCGAAAGCCGGATCGGCCTTGGCCTGGGCGTAGGCTTCGCGCAGGCCCGCCAGCGCCGCGTGCAGCGTCTCGGGCACGTAAACCCCGCCGAAGGCGCCGAAGCGGCCCGCAGCGTCGGGCAGGGAACTGAACGCGGAAGGGGCCTGGCTGGTCATGGCCCTACTGTAGAGAAGCCCCCCGGTGGCAGGCAAGCCGGGTCCCGCAGCGCAGCCCGGGCGTCCCCGTATTCGGCGGCTACCGTCGCCGGCTCATCCCTTGCCGTGCCGCCAGGCGGTGGGCCTCCGCGTTTTGGAAGATCCGGCTGTTGCGCCCAGCCGGGTAGACCTGCTCCACCAGCTTCTCAAAGGCCGCGTAGGCAGCGTCGTACCGCCCGCTGCGCAGCAGGTTGTAGCCGGTCTGGTACTGCCGGGTCACTTCCTCGACCAATTCATCCTGGACCAGCAGGTACCGCCGTAGGTCGATCCCGTCCTCAAGCCGCTGCCCGGGCGAATACGCCAAAGCGACGCGGTACGCCTCGTAGGCGCGGTAGCGGGCGTCGGGGACAGCATCGCGCATGGCAAAAAGCTCCGTCGCTTCGCGCAAGGCAGCCCGGGCCCGACGCGCATCAGCCGGCTGGGCGGGCACATCCCGGCGAATCTCCGCCTCGATCTGTTGCACCGTCAACTCCGGCGCTTGCGCCCCGCCCGCTGCCTGGCTTCGCCGGTCCAGCGTGGACAAAAACACAATCAACCCCAGCATCACCACCATGTAAGCGCCGATGCCGACCCATAGTTTGGTCCGCCGGCTCAATCGGGGCTGTCGGGCGGGGCTTGCCTTTTCCGCAGGCGACGCAGCCGGGGCAGGCGCAGACGCAGGCGCGTACGCAGCCAGGAAGACCGGCTCATCCCCGATCGCCACCTCCGCCTGCGGATCCAGCACGCGGGGCGTGTCGGTGACGCGCTTCCGGTTGAGCCTCGTGCCCGCGGGCGAATGGTTCACCAGCACCCATCGGCCGTCCTGCGCCCGCAATTCACCATGCCGCCGGGAGACGTAAGGCAAATCGATCACCAGCGTGTTGTCCGGCGATCGGCCGAAGGTGATCGGCGACTGCTCCAGGACGAACCGCCTGCCCGCCGCCGGGCCCGTGAGCATCTGGATTTCAATCGGATGGATCGGCGTGGTCGTCACGGCTTCCTCAGGCTGCTGCTCAGAGCCACCCTCCCTGCTGGATGCGGCGGATGATCATCGGCGCAAAGAGAATCACCACCACCGCGATCAAAATCAGCATGGACGGCAGCAAAATCCGCAGGCTGGCCGATGCGGCGATCCGCTCCGCCCGCACGCTGCGGTGCATCCGAAGCATATCCGACTGGAGCTTGAGGATCGACGCCAGCGGCGTGCCCAACCGCTCCGCCTGCATCACCGCGCCGACCACCGAACGGACCGACTCCAGCGGGATCCGCTGCGCCAATTCCGCCAGCGCCGCGGCCCGCGTCGAGCCATACCCGATCTGGCTCAGCACGATCCGCAGCTCCTGGTTCAGGTCGTCCTCGGGCCGGTCGCGCACCAGCGTCTGGACCGCATCGGTGAAGCTGGCCCCCGCGGCCATCACCAGCGCGATCAGGTCCAGCGTGTAAGGCAACTGCTTGGCGATGCGCGCCAGGCGGTTCTGCGCCGCCACCCGCAGCGACACCAGCGGCGCCGCGAACCCCGCCACGAGCGCCACCGGCGTCAGCATCAGCACCAATCGCCCGCCCAGCAATAGTTCCAGGCCCGCCGTCACGCCCCCCAGCGCCACGCCGCACACGAGGCAGATCGCCAGGTATTCCTCCACGGTGTAGCCCGACGGGTTGCCAGAAGCGTCCAGGTCCTGGCGGATTCGCTGCCGCAGCGTCGCCCAATGCAGGCGCTGAGCCGCGGTCAGGCCCAGGTTCATCACCGGCGCCAGCAGGGGGTGCTCGAAGATCGTCGGTCGCGCCAGCCCCGCCGCCGCCGCGACCCGCCGATGCGCCGGCAGCTCCGCCGTCACCGGGTAGCCGAACACGCCCACCACCAGGCCAAAGAGCCCTCCAAACAGCATCAGCGACAAGATGGCCTGCACCACCAGCATGAGCATGAGGGATTCCCGATTCCCGATCACAAGTCCACCGCCATGATCCTGCGGATCCACAGGAACGCCGCCACGATCAGCGCCGCCACGCCCAGCAGGATCAGCCTCCCCGCCGGCTCGGTAAGCAACAGCGCCACGCCCTGACGATCGATGCCCCACAGCACCGCCAGGAACACCAGCGGCATCGCCGCCATCATGCGCGCCTGGAAGCGTCCCTGGGCGGTCAGCGCATCGAGCTTGCCTTCAAGCCGGTGGATCTCGCGGATCGAATCAGCGATGCGGTCCAGGCTCTCCGCCGTGTTGCCGCCACGCAGGCGGTGCACCTGCATCGCGGTGAACGCCAGGCGGTACAGCGGCGAGCCGATGCGGTTCGCCGCGTTGCGCATGGCCTGGTCCAGGTCCAGCCCCAACTGGTACTCGCGCAAAAGATGGGCGAACTCCTGGCGGACCGGGCCCTGGTGGTGCTGCACCAGCCAGTCCATCGCCTGCACCAGGTTCAGCCCCGCACGCACGCCCGAGGCCAGCGTCACCAGAGCATCGACAAGCTGGCGGTCCAGCGTCTGCCGCCGCTTGGCCTCCAGATGCTGAATGACCAGCGCCGGCATCAGCCCGCTGATCACCGCAGCTATCACGCCCAGCATTGCGCTGCCGCTGAGCACGCCGATGAACGCTCCCACCAGGATCGCACCGCCCAGCGCCAGCACCAACGCCGTGCGCGGCTCCATGTCGATCATCAGCCGCTGACGCAACGCGCGCTGGTAGTCCTCCTCCTGTCGCTTGAGCCAGCTCACCATCAGCCCGTACCCGTGACGGACCAGCAGGTTCACCGCCACGAAGATCATCACCGAAATGGTCAGCCGCCAAAGCATGGTTCGCGATTATGGCATCAAGCAGCAGGCGCGGCCTCATTGCCCGCCCGCTTTAGATCAGAGAAACACCTTCACGTCGAAGCATCCTTTCTCGATCAATTCCTCCGCGAAGCTGGGGATGTAGCCGGTGTGGCGCAGCCGCGGCTGCTGGGGGTCGCGCAGGGTGAAGATGTCGTGCAGCCTCACCTGGCCGGTGTCGGGCTCGATGCCCGCCACCTCAGCGATGTGCGTCACGCGCCGCTGACCGTTGGCGAACCGCGCCACCTGCACCACCACGTCAACCGCGCTGGCGATCTGCTCGCGGATGGCGCGCACGGGCATGTCGATGGCCAT
>DASVCG010000331.1:0-3854 GCA_036381755.1 Phycisphaeraceae bacterium
TGGGCCCGGTGATGGGGATCATCGTGGCGTAGTTGCCGTCGAAGAGGCCGGCGTAGAACCAATGCCAGCCTCCCTCGCCGAACACGGCGCCGCCGACGTTCGCTTTTTCGCGCAGGGGGATCATGCCCAGGCATCGAAACGCGACCGCGGCACGGGCTGCGCCCGGCTTGCGATGGTCGCAGTCCACGCGCCGCCAGAAGGGTTGCGCCGTGATCACATCCTCGTAGACGAAATCGGGGTGATAGGTTCGGGCCAGGCTCCGGCTGTAAGCGTCGGCGACCTCCCACCCCTTGACCGGGCTGAGCACCTTGCCCTGGATCCAGCCGGGACGCCACTGGCCTTGCGGGTCCAGGCTAAGCCAATCCTCGTGCCAGTTGTTGTTCAAGGGGGTGTAGCTGATCAGGTGTTCGGTGTAAACGCCGACCTTGTACCCCAAGCCGCGGATCGTGTCCAGATAGGCTCTGAATCCCTCCGGGCCCCCACGCAGGTTCTCCGCGATCGTCAGCGTTTGCGACCAGGGTTGCTCGCCCCGGCCGATGAAGCGGTTCCATGTGCCCGCGTGGTGCTTCACCAGCAGCTTGTCCAGACCGTAGGACTTCATCGCGCGGAGGAGGTTGAGGTTGTTGGCGTAACCATCCTCCTCATGAGGAACGGTCTTGCTGATGAACAGGTTCAGATAGATGTATTCGGAAAACGCCTTGGCGTAGGGCGAGGGCGGGTTGGGGATGTGGGGCAACACCTCATCGAACGTATCGGACAGTGTGGCGCGAAGACCCGCTCGACGACCGGCTTGCGCCGACCGTCGGTGGCGGTGTCGTAGTGGCTCCGCGTCGAGGAAAGCCGCGTGGCGCCGGTTTGATACCAATCGAAAAATCGGCTGATGAACAGCTTTCTGTCAAGCAGAAAAACCGTGTAAGCGTCCTGGCTGTTCCAGGCGTCCATGTAGGTCAGGTAGGGCACGTCGATCGGTTCGACGGAGGACGCCTGCGCTACCGCGCCCATCTCAAACGAGGGCGCCGCTGGCACGGAGCACGCCACGTCGACGATCAACGATTTACCCTTGACGCGGAAGGTGTAATCGATGTTCACAACCCGCCCGCCGCTTTGAGCCTGCCACTTGGCGCGGACGGCGCCGTCATCGGTCCCCACGGTCAGGAGCCGGTAGTCGGACAGCCCCGCCACGCCCCCGCTGGCCAGCGGCTGGTACGGCCCGTCCCCATCCACGTGCACCACAAGATCCCCGAGCGTGCCGATCCGCGGGATGTAGGTGTACCGCAGGATCTGACGCCCCCGGCTCTCCAGCACAAACGCCTCGCCCTCCTGACGCACGCTGTAAGCGGTGGGGGCGTTGGCTTGGGGGAGGATGGTGTCCGGCGTCGTGGGAAACGGCATATCGGGAATCGATGCCGGAACCGGTTCGCGGCTGTGCGTGTAGAAGGTCAACGCGTCCAGATACAGAACCCGATCGTGTTGCGACGGGCGGACCTCGATGGCCTCCAGCGTGGCCGTGGGGCCGATCGGCTCCTCAAACGCATGATGTGCAATCGACCAGAAAGCCCAGTGCACCGGTGAAAGCTGCACCCGGTGCAGCCCCCGCTCATCGCGGATGTGCAGCGTGAGCTGTGTCTTGTGCGTTTCAAATTGGCCGGCATCCAACAGGTGAGGCGGCTCCTGCTGGCGGAAGACCCACGTCTCCGCCGCGTCGGCTCTGTCGTGTAAGGGCAGCGGCTGCGGCGGCAACAGCCAGATCGACGCCCCTTCCGCGCCGCTTGGCATCCAAAGACACGCTGCGTGCTCGCCGGTGATGGCACGCCATCCGCTGCGGTAAAACCTCACCTCCACGCCCGCGGGATGTTTGATACGCCAGCCAGTCAGATCCTCGAAGCTCTCCAGCGGTTCGGCTGGCGACGGTTGCCGATTCAGCAGCGCCGGCGGCGGTGAGGCGATCGCCTCAGCCAGTGGGCCCGCGTTCTGAGCTTCGCTGATGACCCAGCCCGCCTCGTCAACCGCTGCTTGCGTCACCACCTCCTCTCCCGCCTCCCCTTTCGCCCCGATGACGCGGTCCGTCAGTATGACGGTGACAGCAGCCATTGCAAAAAAACACAGCAGGGATTGCATGATCGCCTCGTCAACATTTAAAAAGTGCGGGAACACCCGTACCCCTTCCCCAGGATCGGCCGTTGCGTCTCCTCCGCCATGCAACTTGGGCCGTACTACGCCCGAGCGGAAAACCTAGGGCAGCTCAGCCCAGTTGGCATAGGTCAGTTGCCCGTCCTCGGCCGTCACCCCGGGCGCGGGCGGCAGCACCGGCAAGATGTCGCTGCGCACGCTCGCGTCGCAGAACAGCGCGTTGGCGCGCTGAGGGTGTCGGTTGTCGTAAAGCCCGTAGGCGTACAGGTCGTAAGGCCAGCCGAACATCGATCCGTCCTGGTATTGCGGCCGGTACGTCGTGCCCTCGAACACGCAAAGAATCTCACCGGGCTTCTTCAGGGAGTTGATGTTGCGATAAGGCAGCCACAGCTGATAGTTGTTGTAGCGGTAGCTCCCGTTGTAAAGCTGCCCGGTCGCCGTCTTGTCCGACACGGGGCAGACGTAAGGATCGTCGAGCTCATCGAAGTGGCTGGCATCGCTCAGCATCGCCTCCTCATGGCTGAACGTCAGGTACTCATCCAGGACATCCCACCATGCCGAGGGCTGGATGATCGTGTATCCGGGCATGAAGCCGTCGTATCCGTCGGTGTACATGTAGAACGCCAGGCCGAGCTGCTTCAGGCGGGCCGAGCACATCACCTTCTTCGTGCTCTCCCGCGCCGCGGACAGGCTCGGCAAGAGAATAGAAATAAGCAGAGCAATAATGGATATGACAACGAGTAGCTCGATCAACGTGAACGCTTGTCTGGTTCGTTGCATGGCGGGTACTCCTAGCTTAGCTACTTGGATAGACCGGGAAGGTGCGGTTAAGAATACGGGGTCACACTGTCCATCGTGACAGCTCATGGTGAATCCAAAGAACTCGAAAGCGGCAGAGGGGGCGTTGCTCTCCCTGCCGCGCAAACCCGTACGCCTCATTCATGCTTTGCGGCGACGAGCCAGGCCGATCATCCATCCCAGCCCGCAGGCCAAAGCGGCCACGCCCGGCTCGGGCACGAGGGTGCCGTGGTAGCCGAGCTGATCCGGCGTCAGGGCCACGTCGGAGATACGGACCTCATCGAGCCGGCCGTCGATCGGCTTGAAGTTGTCAGCCGGGCCGGAGGCCAGGCGGAAGTGCGCCCCGCTGTCATCGGTGGTCAGGCTGATGAGGCCGGTGAGCTGAGCCACCTGCACGGCGTTGCGGTACATGGTCAGCGTGCCGGCGTCCTGGTCGAACACCACCGCCAGGTGGACCCAGCCGTCGGAGGGCGTCACCACCGGGCCATAGAGGTTGCGCTCGGTGCCTCCGATCATCGTGGCTATCTGCACGTTGCCGGCGCCGCCGCCGACGTGATCGGGGGTGAAGTCCCACGAGTTGCCTTTGGAGAGCATGCGGGCGAAGAGCACGCTGTTGGTGTCGGTGGCGACTCAGGTTTCCACGGTCCAACTGCCTGTTGAGACCATGCCCGAGGAGTTGAGCACCTTGCCGAAGCTGGTCCCGTTGAAATCCACCGCGCCGCCGAACACGCCGCTGGTCCACTGCGCGTTGGAGCCCATGATCGTCGCGTCGTGGCCATTGTCGGAGATATCGGCGATGGTGGTGCCCGATCCTTCATCGAAGCTGTACAGCGCCACGGTCGCGCCGTGGCTGATGCCGCTGCAAAGCCCGGTCGCTGTCAGAGCTGCAAGGATGATTCGCTCAGATCGCATCATGCTCCTCCTTT
>DASVCG010000332.1:0-6843 GCA_036381755.1 Phycisphaeraceae bacterium
GTCACGATGGCGCTGGGCTCGCTGGCGCTGCCGATCTTCTCCATCATCACCTTCCATCTTTTCGTGCGGTTCTACTTCGTCGGCCGGATGTTCACCCCCTTCGATTACCTGGAACGCCGCTTCAGCCCGAGCATCCGCGCCCTGGCCGCGGGCTTTTTCTGGCTTTCCCGCGCCATCTACCTGGGGCTGGTGCTTTACGCGTCGGCCAAGGTGTTCATCGGCGCGGCCAACTGGCCGACGTGGCTGACCATCCTGCTGGTGGGCGGGGTGGGCACGGCCTACATCATGCTCGGCGGATTCAAGGCTGTGATCTGGTCCGAGTTCGTCCAGTTCCTGGTCATGGCGGGGGGCATCGCCCTGATTTTGATCTACGCCCTGGCTGATGTGCCCGGCGGGGCGGTGGGCGTGATCACCTACGCCTGGGAGCACGGCCGAGGCATGCCCGAGCTGGCTGACCCGTCCTTCTACAGCCTCAGCCCCATGATGCGCCTGACGCTCTGGGGCCTGCTCATCGCGATCCTCAACGAGCAGCTATTCTTCAACAGCTCCGATCAGATCGCGCTTCAGCGGCTGCTGAGCACCTCGACGTACCAGCAGGCCAAGCGTTCGCTATACACCTCGATGCTGCTGCTGACGCCGATGCTTCTGCTGCTGTGGTTCATGGGGCTGGCGATTTTCAGCTACTACGGGCAGCAGCCGGCGGAGTTGCGTCCGACGCAGGGGGATCTGGCGCTGTTCCAGTTCATCGCCGCCCGCCTGCCTGCGCCGGTGCCGGGGCTGATCATCTCGGCGATGCTCGCGGCGATCATGAGCACGCTCAATTCGGGCATCAACAGCCTGGCCACGGTGGCGACCAAGGATTTTTATCTGCGTTTCTTCCGTCCCGACGCCAGCGAAAGTCGCCAGGTGGTCTTCTCGCGCGTGATGACGGTGGTTTGCGGGGGGCTTGCGATCCTGATCGGCCTGGCGCTCAACCAGACCTCACAGCGCACGGGCGCGACGGTGATGGAGACGGCGATGGCGTGGCTGACGCTGTCGGTCGCCTTGCCGCCAGTGTTTTTGTTGGGCATGTTCAGCCGGCGGGCTACGGCGAGGGAGGCGCTGGTTCAGCTTGTCATCGGATGGAGCGTCACTGCGGCGATGCTGATCTGGTATTTGCTGTCACAAAACCATCCGGGCGGGGGGCTGAGCTTCGTAGCGGTGGGCGTGCCGGGCCCGGTGCTGGCGTTACTCGCGGGCTGGCTGATGTCGCGGATGCGCCCGCGGATGCCCGATGCGCAGCTCAGGGAGCTGACCTACTGGACGCTGACGCGCACCGCGCCCGAGGCAGTGGCAGAGGTGCCGGCTGGACGCCAGTCAGCGCCGGCGGCGCAGCCGTGAGGGGCCGGGGCGTTCCGCCATGGTATGGTTGAGGAGATCTTAAGCGGATCGGATGGGCGATTGCCGCTGGGACGGGGCGATGTCGATACTTGCTGACAACATGCGGGCGGGGCGTTATACGCCCAAGTACGTTGAGCTGGCCCGGGAGCTTTTGCGCGATATCGCGGCCCGCAAGCTGGGGCAGGGGGACCGCCTGGCGACGGAAAGCGAGCTGATCCAGCGTTACCGTTTGAGCCGGGTCACGGTTCGTCAGGCGCTGGAGCTGCTGGAGAAGGAAGGGTATGTCCTTCGCCGGCGGGCCCGGGGCACGTTTGTGCAGCGGGCGGTGGATTCGGTCGAGCAGTTCGGCCTGATCCGCGGGACGGTGCTGCTGGTTTGCTCCAACGAGCAGGATGCGCACCGCCACGAGGACACCGCGTTCGTCACGGTGCTTTGCGCGATGGAACAGGCGCTGGCCAGGCAGGGCTTCACCGTGCAGCTAGCCACGATCGGGCGGAATCCTTCGGAGGACCGGGCACGGCTGCGGACCATCGCCCACCGGGGCGACCTGGAAGGCGTGCTGGCGATCGGGCCGGACCTGGAGCCTTACCGCGACCTTTTCCGCCGTGTGCCCGTGGTCACCTCCTGCACGTTTTTGCCCTGCGCGCCGCGGTGGGTCGGCGACGACGTGAGCATGGCCTGCCGGGAGTCGATCGAGCACCTGATCGAGCACGGCCACCGCCGCATCGCGATGGTGTGCAGCGCCCAGATCGGCGGGGAGGCGTTCGCCCATTTCGCCAGGGGGTATCAGCAGGCCTTCGAGGCCGCGGGGTTGCCCTGGGACCGTGCGTTGCTGTTTCAGGCGTATCCGGGCGAGGAGCTTGACGATCTGGCGGAGCAGGTGCTTTCCAGCCGCATCAGGCCTACAGCCGTTTTCGGCGAGAACTGGCGCGTTTGCCGGGCGATCGTCAAGACAGCCCAGCGCCGGGGCCTGGCCATCCCGCGGGACCTGTCGATCGTGGGCTACGGCCAGAATGTGCTGGAGATCAACGACCCAGCGCCCCTGACGGCTTATGTGCCGCAGACCGCGCGGATCGGTCAGGCGGCGGCGGAGCTGCTGGTGGGCCTGATCCACGGCGAGGCGAGCGGCGAGGCTGAGCCGATCACCATCCCCGGCCATCTGGAGCGGCGGGGGTCCGTGCAGCCGCCAAGGCCCGCGGAGGGGGATGAGCCTCTTTCTCCGCCGCAGGTGGACAGCGGGGGCGTCAAGGGTCTTTGACCTGAGCGACCTGCCCCTTCAGAGCGGCTTCCAGGATCGCGGTCAACTCGCCCAGGCACAGGAAGTTGAAGCCCTCCTGCTTGAGGGCCGCGGCGGGGCCGATCATCCACATGTTCTTGTCGGCCTGGAGCCCCGCCTGGCGGATGCGTTGGATGGCCGCCTGGCACTCGGGGTGCTGGGGCTGCCAGCACAGGCCCAGGTCGGCGGAGAGGTCGTAGGGGCCGACGGCGATGGCGGTGGTCAGGGGGTGCTGGGCGATGGCCTGGGCGTGCTCCAGGCCGAGGCGGGTTTCGATCTGAGGGAGGATGATCAGGTCGTCCTCCACCTGGGTTTTCCAGGTGTGATAGTGGAAGTCGCTGACCCAGAAGTTGCCCGGCCCGCCCGGGCGGCGCTGGCCTCGGGGCGGCATGTAGATGCCTTGCTGCACCCGTTCGAGGTCGGCGACGCTTTGGACCGAGGGCACCAGCAGGCCGCAGGGGCCCAGATCCATCATCAGGCGGATCGTGGTCGGCTCGTGCGAAGGGGGGCGGATCAGGATGGGGAAATCGGTCATTCGGCCGATCATGCATATCTGCGCCGCCACCTCGCTGGGGTGGGTCAGGTGCTCGAAGTCGAGGATCAGGTAGTCCAGCCCGGCCCGCTGGGCCATCTCGACCATTTCGGGCCAGATGCGATAAGTCGACATCGCGCCCACGGTGGGGCTGGGCGAATTGATCTTCTGCTTGAGGATTTGCGCGGCTTTCATGGAACGCGGTTCCTTGTGGGGTAGGCAGGGCCCGGCCTGACTGGCCCGCGGCGTCGCGGGGGATGTGGCATGCATAAGGGCAAAGCGGCTCCGATGCAAGCATCGCGGGCGGGGCGTGCCGGCGCTGCTGAGCGCAGGCGGCGGAGATGGGCGGGGACGGGGGTGGTCAGACCGCGGTCATCTGCACAGTGGGGTGATCGCTGGCGGACTGCCAGGGGGGCACGATGGGTTGGAAGGTTTGGGTGAGGACCGACTCGCGGGCGGCGAGGCAGATGGCGGCGCTGATCAGGCCGTCGCGGAGGTTGGCGTAGGAGCCGGGTTCTTCGCGGCGCATGAGCTTAACGAAGCTGGTGACGAGGGCCGCATCGCCGCCGCTGTGGCCCCCGGTGGGCTTGACGGTGATGCGGTCGACGCGGTGGTCATGGTGGTCGTGGATGGTGATGGAATCGGTGGCCCAGTCGAATTCGAGGGTGGCGTGGTAGCCGGTGATGATGGCGCCGCGTCGGTGTGCGCCGCGTCGGGTGATGAAGTTCTGCGTGTAGGAGGCGTGGAGGCCGGGGGAGTAGAGCAGGATGGCGGAGCCGGCGTCCTGGTTGCGGATGCCTTGGCTAAAGGCGCACCAGTGGTCGTCCTTTTTCATGCCGCCGGTGTCGCCGCGCAGGGCCTGGTTGCGGGGGCTTTCGGGGCAGGATTGGGTCTGGTCGCAGGCTGAGCAGCGGAGGTCGAAGGGGCGGTCGCCGCCGTAGACGCCCTGGGTGCTCATGGCGGCGATGGTCAGGGGCGTCTGGCCCAGCAGGTGGTTGATGTAGTCGAAGTCGTGGGTGGCCTTTTGCAGCCACAGGCCGCCGACCTGGTCGTAGTTGCGGTACCAGTTGCCGAAGTAGACTCCGCCGTAGTTCACGTTGTTGATCGCCTGGACCTGGTTGATCTTGCCCAGCCGGCCCGAGCGGACGATCTCCAGCACCGTGCGGAACAGGGGCGTGACCCGCAGGGGGAAGGAGACGACCACCTGATCCTCTTTGCCGCGGTAGGCCTGATTCAAGGCCTGGAGCTGCTCAGCATCGATTGCGACGGGCTTTTCCAGGAACAGCGGCAGGCCCGTGCCGGCCACCTGGACCGCCAGCGGGGTGTGCAGGTGACATCGCGTGCCGATGAGCAGCCCGTCGAGGCGGTCGGCCTGCTCCAGAAGCTGCTCGGCTGTCTGGCAGGTGAGCGTGCCGTTGTCGCCCAGGTTCATCTGGCGCAGACGCTGGAGGGCCGCCTCGCCGTCCGGGTCGGCCACCGCGGCGACGTGCAGCTCCGGGTCGGCGTTGCGCATCGCCCGGACCATGTGCGAGGCCCGAAGCCCCAGACCGATCACGCCCAAACGCAGCATGGTGACGCTCGCTTCCTGTTTTACGAGGCCGGCGGCTTGCTGCCGGTTAAACGAATCGCCGTTTCAACAGTCCCCGCCCCACGGAAGAACTCCCCAGCCCCTCTGCCCCCGGAATCCCCCGGAACGGCTTGCCGGGCGGAGGGTGATTGATTGAATCTGCCCCGTTGTTTCGACTCCGAAATCCGCACTTTTCCTGGCGGTGCGGCTTGCCCGTGTGCAAGCGGTTCGCATCGCGGGCTGTGGCGAAAGTGTAAATGATCTTGGGCGGCGATGCTATGAATCGGCTGGGCTGGAGGGCGGAGCGGCCGTGAGGCGGCGGGCGGAGAGCCGCTGCTGCGGGGCCGGCCCGGCTGAGCCGACGCTGTGAGCGGCGGGGGGCGTCAAGGGGCGTCGGCTGGGGCACTTTGGTACACTTGGTCGATTCGCGCTAGAATGATTGGATATGACGGACATGACCTCCAAAGCCAACAAGAAACCCGTGCTGGAGACGGTCGAGCCGATCGGCAAGCGCGTCCTGATCCGCAAGGATGAGGACAAGAAGCAGACCAAAAGCGGCATCCACCTGCCCGATAAGATCGAGATCCCGACGCTGACGGGCCGGGTGGTGGCGGTGTCGGCGGAAGTGGCCGCGGACCCGAACTACCCGATCGAGCAGTACGACCGGGTGCTGTTCAACCCGAAAGAAGCGATTCCGGTGGATTTTGAGGGCGACAACCGCCTGTTCGTCGTGCCGGTGGAGAACATCGTGGCGGTGTTCCGCCGGGCCCAGTAGTGCTGGGACGCCTCTGGCGAGCCTGGGCCCTGCCCGCTGCGGGCGGCTGCGGCGGATGAGGTGATAGATCCGCTTTGAACAGGGTCTTGCGGGCTGCGGCCTGTCCGGGCTTGCTGGGGCGTTTTGCCCGCGTGGTCGGCTTGGACGAGCCGGGCGGGCGGAGCCGATCTTGTTTACCGGGATTTTGTGTGGAGCCGGGGTTTTCCGGAGGTTTCCAGGGGCCGGGAGTCCGGAGAGCTTCCGGGGGCCGGGGAACTTCCGGGGGTCCGGGGAGCCTTGGGTCTTGCTTGCGATCGGTGATGCCTGCCGATGAGCACCGCTTTGCCTGACCAGATTGAGATTCAGCCGATCAAGCCCTTTGACGTGCGCTTTGGGCCGGGCGGGGCGTCGCTGCCGGGCTCCAAGAGCCTGACGAACCGCGCGCTCCTGCTGGCGGCGCTGGCGGAGGGGGTGAGCCGGCTGGAGGGCGTGCTGCTGTCGGACGACACGCAGCGGATGATCGAGGCGCTGCGGTCGCTGGGCTTTGCGCTGGAGGTGGACGAGCCGGCCAGGCAGGTTGAGGTGCGCGGCCAGGGTGGGCGGATTCCCGTAGATGAGGCGCGGCTGGAGCTGGGCAACGCCGGCACGGCCATGCGCTCGCTGACCGCGGCGTGTTGCCTGGGGCGGGGGCGCTACACGCTCGACGGCGTGGCGCGGATGCGTCAGCGGCCCATCGGCGAGCTTGTCGATGCGTTGCGCCAGATCGGCGGGCAGGTGCTCTACCTGGACCAGATCGGCTACCCGCCACTTCAGGTCATCGGCACAGGCCAGCTTGCGGGCGGGCAGCTCGACATGGCGCCCACCCTTTCCAGTCAGTTCATTACGGCGCTGCTGATGGCGGCCCCGTACTGCCAGCAGGGGTTGACGATCCGCTTTCATGGCCCGGTGACCAGCCGGCCTTACGTGCAGATGACGATGGCGCTGATGCAGCGGTTCGGCGCGACGCTGGAGACGGAGGCGGCGCTGACCCGCGTGCGCGTCGAGCCGGGCGTCTATCGTGCTACGGATTATGAGATCGAGCCGGATGCCTCCAGCGCCAGCTATTTCCTGGCGGCGGCGGCGATGACCCCCGGCAGCCGGTGCGTCATCGAAGGGCTCGGCCGGGCGAGCCTCCAGGGCGACGCGATGTTCGCCAAGGTGCTCCAGCAGATGGGCGCCCAGGTGATGCTGGAGGATCATCGCGTGGTGGTGCACGGCGTGGGCCAGCTTCGCGGCGTGGACGTGGACCTCAACGCCATGCCCGACATGGCCCAGACGCTGGCGGCGGCGGCGGT
>DASVCG010000333.1:0-4502 GCA_036381755.1 Phycisphaeraceae bacterium
TGATGGATCGTGAAATAGGGGGTAGGGGGCAGACGGCAGGGGGCAGGATTTAGAAAGAACAGAGTCACCAATTGAGGCCAGGGCTCCATAAAAAGCCCTCTCCCCCATCGGGTGAGAGGGTAGGGTGAGGGGGCCAAGATAGAAGGCAGACGCAGGCAGTTGCCCTCTATTTCGTAGGAGGTTTTGATCATGCCGATGCGGACGTGGGGAGGGTTGATCGCCCTGGCAGCGGTGGGGGCGCTGGGAGTGACAGCACTGCTGGCGGTGCTGCGCGTCGGGCCGGACGCGCCGATGGCGGCGAGCGTTCTGCCCGCGGATCAGCCCCAATCCACAGCGACGGAGGCCGCCTACCCCCTGCCCGCGTTCACGCTGACGAACCAGATGGATCAGCAGGTGACGCGGGACGATCTTCTGGGCCGTGTGTGGGTGGCGGACTTCATCTTCACCCGCTGCATGGGCCCGTGCCCGGTTCTCACGCACAACATGGCTCAGTTGCGCGACCGGCTCCGGGACGAGCCGGGGTTGGATCTGGATCAGATTCGGCTGGTCAGCTTCAGCGTGGACCCCGAGCACGACACGCCCCAGGTGCTGCGCGACTACGCCCAGCGCTACGGGGCTGAGCCGTCGCAGTGGTGGTTCCTCACCGGCCCGCGCGAGGCGCTCTGGCCGCTGATCGAGCAGGGCTTCAAGCTGGCGGTTTCGGACGACCCGACCAACACGCAAATGCCCATCGCGCACAGCACGAAGTGGGCGCTGGTGGACAAGCAGGGCGTGATCCGCGGCTACTACAGCGGGCTGGATGAGCGGGACCAGACCCGGCTCATCGCTGACCTGCGCCGGCTGCTGGAGGAGCCTTGATTTAAAAGATAGGGGGCAGGGGGTAGGGGGCAGAAAGATAGAAAGCAGCGGGCAGAGGGCAGGCGCAGGGCATGATGGCGGAGTTGGACCTTTCATTTTTGCCCGCGGTGAACGCGGCGCTCAACGCCATAGCCGCGGGGCTTTTGGTGACGGGCTACGCGATGATCCGCCGCGGGCGCGTCGCGGCGCACCGCAAGGCGATGATCAGCGCCTTTGGCGTGTCGATGCTGTTTTTGGTGCTTTACGTGACGCACAAGGCCTGGCGGGCCGCGGCGGGCGGCGAGCTACACACGACGTTCCACGCGGAGGGGTGGCTCAAGGCCGCTTATCTATTCATCCTGCTGACGCACCTGACGCTGGCGATGGTGGTGCCGGTGCTGGCGGTGGCGCTGATCTGGCTGGGCTGGACGGGGCGGCTGACCTGGCACCGCAGGCTGGCGCGCGTGGGGCTGCCCGCGTGGCTGTACGTCTCGGCCACGGGCGTGGCGATCTATTTTCTGCTGTATCACTTCAACCCGCCGGCCGGGTGACAGGCGGGCGAAGATCGAACAACCCGCGTCGGCTCGCGATCCAGCGCTCTGGCTGGGGCGGCGGGAGCGTTACGTGCCCCACCCGATCGCACCCAGGTCGGGCGTGTCGGGGTGCCAGAGGTCGACCGGTTGTCGGGTGAGCCTGCGGTTGTTGGGGCGGTCGAGCTTGTCGGGCAGCGGCTGAATTCGCCCGGGCACGCCGATGACGAGGCTGCGTGGCGGCACGTCCTTGGTGACCACGGCACCGGCGGCGATGAAGCTGCGCTCCCCGATCCGAACGCCGGGGAGGATGGTGCATCCGCCGCCGATGACGACCTCGTCCTCGATGGTCGGCCCGCGGGGCGTGGGCATCTCTTCGAGGCGGCCGGGCAGCTTGTCGTTGAGCAGCGTTGTGCCCGGGCCGATGAACACGTGATTCCCGATGCGCGTGCGGCTGGGGACGTAGACGTGCGACATCAGGCGGACGCCCTCGCCGATTTCGGTGAGTCCTTCAAGAACGGAGTGGTTCCCGAGGGCGAAGTAGTCGCCAGCGGTAACCTTGGCGCGGATGACAGCGTGGTGCCCCGCCTGGAAGTGGTCGCCGATGCGCACGTCGCCGTAGATGATCGTCCCGGCGCGGAGGATGCCATGCGCGCCGATGATGGCGGGCCCGCAGTCGCGATGATAGCGCAGCCCAACCTGGACGCTTGGCTCGATCACGGTCCCGGCTCCGATCCGGGCGTTGTCGTAGCGGTGGTGGTGGGCGGTCATGCGCGGGCCTCCGCGAGCTCGCTGAGCATCTCGACAGCAGCGGCGGCGAGGCGGTCGCCTGCCGGCTGCGCGTAGGGCAGCATCGACGTGGTGTAGCGATAGAAGGCGCTCATGTATTCGCGATCGCCGTTGTTCCCCGAGTCGGGGACGTATCCGAGGCAGGTATCGTGCATGTAGCCGCAGGGCAGGGTGATCGGCAGCGGCGAGCTGCGCTTGATCTGTCGGCCGATCGCGTCGAAGGGTTCGCAGCTCAGCCCGACGATGCCCGCGTCGCCGATGCGCAGCGCGACGACCTCGAATTCCGCGGCGCGCGGCGCTTCATTCAGGCGGTTCTCCGTGTGGAACGCGCGGGCCCATTTCGCCCAGCGAAGCAGCGGCTCAACGAGGACCGAGCGGTAGCGTGGCGTCATGTTGGCGGGGAAGTTCAGCCCTTGGCACGTGAGGGTGTCCGGGTCGTTGTCGGCGCACCGCTGGATGAACGCCTCCATGTCGGCGATCTGATCGTTCAATTCCTCCAGCGGGGGCACGTCTGTGAAAGGCAATTCGACGATCCGCCGCTGGATGCCCAGCGTGGTGCGTTCGGAGACGGTCGCGCGGCTGATCCCGTCGATCCAGGCCTGCACGAGGCAGTGGCCGTAGCGCGTGGCGTCGGCGATTTTCTGCTCCACGGGCAGGTCGGCGAGCAGGCCCTTGGCGTTGACGTCGCCGGCGCAGCCCTGGAGGAAGCCGACCGGCACGCCGCCCATCGCCTCCGATAGCGCATCACAGGCGACCTGGGCGTACTCGCCGAACACGACCGGGCGCTCGGGGTCGTAAGCGGTGACCGGGTGGGCGGTGAAGTGCGCGAGGAAGCAGCGCGGTGCGCCATCAGCGGCGTAGAAGCCGAGGATGGGAGCGTCATCATCGATGTCGCCGTTGAAGTCCGCGCCGAGTTTGAGCCGGTCCGCTTCGCGCATCATGTAGGTCGAGCCATCGGCACGGTGGCCCTTGCGGTTGTGGCTGATGCGGCGTTCGTGGCCGAGCCCCCAGCGGACTTCGACCGCTTCGAGGCGGTCCACAAGGCGGGCGGCTGCGGCCTCGGCATGGTCGACCAGGTCGCGCCCCTCGGGGGTGAGGATGCTCTTGTTCGGCGGGGTCTCCCGCTCGGTCGACCCGAAGGCGTACTGCCGCGTCACCAGCTTCGGCGTGCAGTGGTTGTGCGAGGAGAAGTCGATCACCCGCTCGATCGGCAGGCTAAGCCGATCCGCCACGCGCCGCCGCAGGATGTTGCTGAAGTGGTAGTAGTGGGTCATGAAGTGCGAGCTGATGATGCACAGCCGCTCGCCGTCGGATTCAAGAAGCGTGAGCGTCGTCTTGATCGGGCTGAAGACGCGCTCGATCTTCGCGGCGGTGAGCGATCGGCCGACGGCGCCGACGCGAGGGGTGAGGGCGAAGGTTTCAGCGGCGACTTTCACGGAGCCTCCCTGTCGGACGGGCGAAGGGGCAGGTGGAATGCATCCATTCCGAGCTACTTTCTGTATACATTTTTTACCGCTATTATGTGAACATGTCAACGGGCGATGCGACAGCTCGACCGCAGCGGGACCGGGCCTATGAGGCCTTGCGCGAGGCGTTGATCCTTCAGCAGGTGCAGGAGGGGGCGCGGCTGAGCGAGCCGGCCTGGGCGAAGCGGCTGGGCGTCGGCCGCGTTGCGGTGCGTGAGGCGTTCGCCCGGCTTGAGGCTGAGGGCCTGATCGTGCGCGCCCCGACCGTCGGCTACGTCGTGCCGCAGCTCGATGCGAAAGACATCGAGGAGATCATCGACGTCCGCCTCGCCCTGGAGGCTGCGGCGATCGAGCGCGCCTGCGCCCATGGCCAGCCCGACCCGGCGAGCCTGGCCCCGTTGGAGGAAGCGGTGGAGCAGCATGCGGCGTTCGTGGAGCAGGGCTACCGGCTCGGCGCCAGCGAGGCAGATCGGCGGTTCCATCACCGCTTGGTGGCGTTGTCGGGCAACCGTCGGCTGGTGGAACTTTACCGCCGGGCGCCCCTGCCGCTGATCCACCGCCTGACCATGCCGCCGGGCCCGCCGAGTCGCCGACCGGTGGAGGAGCACCGCCGCATCATCGAAGCCCTCGCCGCCGGTGACGCGCGCCGGGCGCGCCGCCTGCTGGAGGCTCACCTCCGCACGGGGATGCAGCCGCGGGAACGATGACGCCGCGTCCGCTCGTTCCCCTTGCGTGGCGTGGCGGGCTCACCCCTTGACGGCGCCGAGCTGGATGCCGGCGATGAAGTAGCGTTGGCCGACGGCGAAGACGATGAGCATGGGGATGAGCATGATCGTCGAGCCGGCCATCAGCAGCGACCACTGCACCCCGTAGAGGTCCT
>DASVCG010000334.1:0-4417 GCA_036381755.1 Phycisphaeraceae bacterium
GCCTACATCAGCCAGGACACCACCCTCCTGCCCGGCACGGTCATTCTCACCGGCACGCCGCCCGGCGTCGGCGTGGCCAGGCAGCCCCAACGATTCCTCCGCCCAGGCGACCAGATCTCCATCGAGATCGACCGCATCGGCCAACTCGCCAACCCCGTCGCTGCGGCCTGAAAAGATAGAGGGTAGGGGGCAGGAAGATAGGGGGTAGAGGGCAGGCGGCAGCCCCCGGAATGGGCAGGGGGCAGGCGCGGACAAACTACAGGGGTACAACACAGACACAGAGAAGGACAAAGAAGATTTGCAGGGGATCAAAGGGGATCGAACGTAAAAAAGCTCAGCCGATGAACGGTCCCCGGGACTTCATCGACTGAGCTGTGTCAGATGGGATCGGAAGCCTGACGGCCCCCGCATCCGACAAGCGTTCTAATTGGCAACTATCTATTATGCCACAGCGGTTCGGCTGCTTGTATCAGGGAATACCCTATTTTTGGCATCTGTTTGAGGGGAGCGGGCAGGCCGACCAGCCCGCGGAGCGGGTTCGGGCTGCTGCCTGCTGATTGGCGGTTTCATTTCAGGCGGGATTGGCGCGTAAGCGATCGCTTAGGCGATCTCCAGGTCCTGGATCAGGCCCAGCGCCATGGCCATGCGGACCAGGTCCGCCAGGCTGGCGGCTTCCATTTTCTCCATGACGTGGGCGCGGTGGACCTCCACCGTCTTGTGGCTCAGGCCCAGGTCCGCGGCGATCTGCTTGTTGAGCCGGCCTTGGATGATCAGCTCCATCACTTCGCGCTCGCGCGGCGTGAGCCGCTGAAACCGACGCTCCAGTTCTGATCGGTCCGCTGCGGCCTGCCGTTGGCGGGCGTGCTGCACCAACGCCTCGTGAATCCGCCCCAGCAGCAGCTCGTCGCTGAAAGGCTTTTCGATGAAATCAATCGCCCCCGCCCGCATCGCGCGGACCGCCAGCGGCACGTCCCCGTGCCCCGTGATGAAGATGATGGGCAGGTCGATGCCCAGATCCTTCATGCGGTCTTGAAGGTCCAGGCCGCTCATGCCCGGCAGACGCAGGTCCGCCACCACGCAGCCCGCTGAGGGCCACGCTGGCAAGGACATCAAATGATCCAGAAACGCCTGTGCTGCGCCAAAGGCGGCCACCTCAAGCCCAACCGATTCGATCAGCCAGCAGAGCGAATCGCGGACGGCAGGATCATCGTCAATCACATAAACGACGCCGCCTGACGGGGTTCCATCCGTCACCCTGGTGCCTCCTTCCCGGGCAGACACATGTATGTGCGGCACGCCCTTGGGAACCGGCCCCTCCAGTCGCTTGCCTGATTTTAACCGATTGGGGGCCATGGCCATCGTTTTATTGAGGCATGGCGGATGAAGGGGGGTCGATAGCGGGCCTGCCTACGCCCGAGCGGGCGGCTGTCGTCTTTCTCGATGGGCGTGAGGTTTGCTTCAGGGGGTTTGGGGGTGTTTTTCAGGAGGTGGGCGGCGAGACGGGGAGGGTGAAGTGGAAGGTCATGCCGCGGTCCTCGTTGCGTTGGGCCCAGAGTCTGCCGTGGTGGGCCTGGACGATGGATTGGCTGATGGTCAGGCCCATGCCCATGCCGCGCGGCTTGGTGGTGAAGAACGGGTCGAAGATGCGGTTGTAAGCCCCCTGCGCCACGCCCTGACCCCGGTCGCGCACGCTGACGCGGACGAGCGCGGGCGATTCCCGGACGGTCTGGATCGTCAGCATGCGGTCCTGCGGGGCGTTGTCCTCCATCGCTTCGATGGCGTTGCGCACCAGGTTGAGGATGACCTGCTCGACCTGGATGCTGTCCAGCAGGACCAGCGGCAGGTCCGCGCCTAACTCCAGGCGGAGCTGGATGTTCTGCTGGCGCACCTGGGGCTCGATGAGGGCGATGGCGTCCATCACCAGATCGTTGACGCGGGTGCTGGATCGGCGGGTCTGTCGCTTGCGGACGAAGTTGCGCAGCCGGCGGATGATCTGGCTGGCGCGCTCGGCCTGGGCGGCGATGCGGGTCATGATCTGCTCCAGGTCGCCCGGAGGGATCGGGCCGCTTTGCAGGCGGCGGAGGCAGCCCTGGATGTAGTTGGTGATCGCGGCCAGGGGCTGGTTCAGCTCGTGCGCCAGCCCGGACGCCATCTCGCCCATGGTGCTGAGCCGCCCGATGTGGGCCAGCTCCTCCTCGTGTCGTCGGGCCAGCTCTTCCGCGGCTTTCTGGGCGGTCACGTCGCGCTGGATGGAGACCCAATGGGTGATCCGGCCCTGGGCGTTGCGCAGGGGGGTGATGTCCCAGTCGAGGATGAACTCGCTGCCGTCCTTGCGATAGTTGACGGTCTGGCCGTGGAAGGGCAGGCCCTGCTCGAGCTGCTTTCGCAGGCGGTCCAGGACAGCCCGGCTGGTGCGTGGGCCCTGGAGGATGCGGGGCGTGCGGCCGATGACCTCGTGGGCCTGGTAGCCGGTCATCCGCTCGAAGCCGGGGTTGACGTAGATGATGCGCGGGCCGGGCGGGTCGAGCTGGACCTCGGTGATCACCACGGCTTCGTCGATCTGGTCCACCGCGGACCGGATCAGCCGAAGCTGCTCCTCCAGTTGCTGCTGGCGGGCCTGCGCTTCCTGGGCGGGTTGGGGCGTTGCGGCGGGGGACGCTGGCTGCTGCGATTCGTAGCGGGCCAGCTCGGCGCGGAGTTGCTTGATCTCCTGGATCAACTGCTCCTTCGTCCAGTCTTGGCCGGGCGGCTCAGGCGGCATCGCGGAGCCTCCAAGAGGGGAACCTGTTCGGGCAAGACGGCGATTCGGCCCGGCTCCATGAGCAAGAACAGGGCGATCGAACGCGATATTTTATTATTCTAAAAGACTTGGCCAAGTTTTTATGCCTCAAGATGTTGCACAAGCGGTTAAGGCGGCGCCTGGCCCGGCCGCGGGAGAGGGCAGGCGGCAGGCGCGGATCAATCGCAGAGGCAAAGAGGAGTTGGAGATAGGATGACAAAGTGACAAGGTGAAGGGGTGACAAGGTGACCGGAAGCCCCCTCACTCTCTTATTCGCCCCCTCACCCTACCCTGTTCCGGGGGCTCCCCCGCAAGCGGGGGCGAGGGTTTTTAGATTTTAGACGCAGCCTTGCCTTCCTCGGTAGGGAGGAGGCGGTGGCTTTGGCTGTTTTTCCGCGGCGCTCTACCATGATGGCTTGTGATGGCTGATGATGGCGGGCGATGGGGTGGGATGGAGCCTTTGCGGTGACGGATGCTCCGGCCAAGCGGATCGTGGTGGGCGTCAGCGGCGCCAGCGGTGCCGCGTATGCTCAGCGGCTGATTGAGGTTCTGGTGGCGGGAGGCGTGGAGACGCACCTGGTCGTCTCGCCCTTGGGCCAGCGGCTGCTGCATGATGAGCTGGGGATGGAGGGGATCGATCTGGAGGCGCTGGCCGGCGTGGAGGCGGGCCGGGGCTGTCCGCCCAACCTGATTCTGCACCACTACCGCGACGTGGGCGCGCCGCTGGCTTCGGGCTCGTTCCGCCACGACGGCATGATCATCATTCCCTGCTCGTCCAACACGCTGGCGGCCATCGCCTGCGGCCTGGCGCAGAACCTGATGCACCGGGCGGCGCAGGTGACACTGAAGGAGCGGAGGCGGCTGATTCTGGTTCATCGCGAGATGCCGCTGAGCCTGACGGACATCCGCAACATGGAGGCGGTGACGGAGGCGGGGGGGATTATTTGTCCAGCCAGCCCCGGGCTGTATCTGCTGCCCCAGACCATTGCGGACCTGGTGGATTTTGTGGTGGGCCGGTGCCTGGATCTCTTGGGCGTTCCGCACGCGCTGGACATCCGCTGGGGCGAGGGTCGGCCCAGCAGGGCCAAGCCCGGGGCGCAGGGGTCAAGTGCGGGCGGGGTGCCGGGGTGAGCTGGGCGCTCGTGAGGAGTAGGTCATGGCGGAGCGGTATGGCGGCAGGGGGGCGGTCGGGGTGCAGCGTCGGGGCGTGGGGCGGCTTGACTTAGGTTGCGGGACATCGGACTTTGGGCGGGCATGACCACGCTTCCTCGCCGGTTGGTGCTGGTGGCCCGGGATATCAAGCTGAGCCACTCCGTCTTTGCGCTGCCTTTTGCGCTGTTGGCGGCTTTTTTGGCAGCGGGGTCGGCGGGTCGGCTGCCGGGCGCGGCGACGCTGGCGCTGATCGTGCTGTGCATGGTGCTGGCGCGCACGGTGGCGATGACGGTCAACCGCTGGGCCGACGCGAGCTTTGACGCGGCCAACCCGCGCACGGCGAAGCGGGCGATCCCGCGGGGCGATCTGAGCGGCCAGTTCATGCTGCGCACCGCCATCGCCTGCGCCTTGGGTTTCCTGGTGGCTACCAGCGGGTTCTGGCTGCTGGACGACAACCCCTGGCCGATGCTGCTAGCGCCGCTGGTG
>DASVCG010000335.1:0-9451 GCA_036381755.1 Phycisphaeraceae bacterium
GAATCGGAACAGGGGTACTACATAGTCGACAGCCAGGGGGTGCGGCTGCCGGGGCTGTATGGGCGCGAGCAGGTGGAGCGGATGTCTCTGCCGCGGATCGTCGGCGTGGCCTCCGACCCGCCGCGACGGGCCGGGGAGTCCTGGCCGGCTCAGGACTTGCAGGCAGGTCTGTCGCTGGTGCAACTCCTGGCAGCGGAGCCCTACCTTTATCAGATCGAGGCGTTTGACGTGAGCGAGCGGGACGCCCGCGGGCGGATTCGGCTGGTGCTGCGGACGCGCCAGGGCGCGGTGATCTGGGGCCTGCCGCCGGGGCAGGAGCACGCCATCGAGCCCGGCGCCCCGGTCAAGCTGGACCGCCTACGGCTGCTGGTGCAGAAGAAAGGCTCGATCGATGCGGGCGGGCGCGTCGTAGAGATCTACGGCCCGGTGATCCAGACCCACCAATTGCCGCTGGGCCGGGGCGACCGGGTAGGCATTTACACCATCGGGCCTTGACCGCCGCAGCCATTTTCCCCGCCCGGACGCCACCGCCGGTCTGATCGGCTAGCATGGTGTCGAAGGCGAGCACAGCCGGCCGATCAGGCCGCCGCCCAGGGCAATGGCTTGCGTGGAAACCACAACCTCCCCGATTGAATCGGCTCGGACCACCCCGCCCGCCTCGGGCACAAGCCTGCAGGCGATGATCATCGCCTGGTGCCTGTGGCTGCTGGGCGCCTGGGGGGTGGCGCTTTTGAGCAGCTCGGGCATCCCCGCGGTGCGGTGGACCGTCCTGGCTTCGGTGATCGGGCTGATGGCGATGTGGCCGGCGGCGCGGCTGAGCCAGGCTGAGCAGATCGACGACGCCCGCCGTCACCCCCAGGCGGCCCTGGCGATCCTGCTGGAGTGGCTGTGCCTGGTCCTGGTGTTCCAGGTGGTGATCTGGCCGCTGCGCATCGTGGCGGACTGGCCGGTGCGCCAGGCGCTGTGGCTGGACGCTGCGGTGGCGGCCTGGTCGCTGCTGACCGCAGCAGCGGTGGCCTGGGGCCGTCAATTCCACACGAGCCTGGGCCGCACCATCATGATGGCCCTGTGCATGCTGGTGCTGGTGGGCGAGCCGGCGCTGATGGCGCTGACGCCCAGCAGCGGCCCTTCCCCGCTGCGATTCGTCTGGACCATGCGCTTAAGCCCCCTCCAGGCCCTTTGGGCGATGACCGCCCCCTCGCCCGGCCCGCTTGAGCCGTGGATGGGGGTCATCCTGACCATCGCCGCTGCTGCGGTCGCGGCCTGGCTTGTCTTGTTCATATTCGCCTGGCTCAATCGCGGTGGGGATGAAAATAGAGGGTAGGGGGTAGGGGGCAGGGGGTAGACGGCAGGCGCGGAGAGCTGGAGGTGGGATGACAAGGTGACAAGGTGACCGGACGCCCTCCTCACTCCCTTACTCGCCCCCTCACCCTACACTCTCCCCCGCTTGCGGGGGAGAGGGCTTATAAATGTGCCCCTGCCTTGTGAATGTACCCCCGCTTTTGATGCAGCCCCAGCCGCGCCCCCGTCGGGGGCGGGCTATTAGGCCTCCCATCACCAATCCCTAACCCCCGCCCCCAACCCTCAATCTTTCTTGGATGTGGTTTATCTGCGCCTACCCCCTGCCGTCTGCCCTTTCCGGGGGCTGCCCGCTACCTTTTCTCTGTGCCTCTGTGGTTAATCTTCTTTTCCTGCCGGCTGCCGCCTCCCCCCTGCCCTCATTCCCGATTGCTGCTACAGCCGCTGGGCGGCCAGGGAGGCCAGCTCGCTGCGTTCGCTGCGCGCCAGGGTCACATGGCCGATGAGCGGGTGGCCCTTGAGCCGCTCGACCATGTAGGACAAGCCGTTGGAGGAGGAGTCCAGGTAGGGGTTGTCGATCTGCCCCACGTCGCCGGTGAGCACGATCTTGGTGCCCTCGCCCACGCGGGAGACGATGGTCTTGACCTCGTGCGGGGTCAGGTTCTGCGCCTCGTCCACGATGATGAACTGGTGCGGGATGGAGCGTCCGCGGATGTAGGTGAGCGGTTCGAGCACCAGTTGGCCGGAGGACATCAACTGCTGAATCCGCTGCTCGGGGTGCTTGGATTCGGCGTGCTGGGAGCCGGCGCCGCGGGTGGAGAGCAGGTAGGTGAGGTTGTCGAAGATCGGCTGCATCCAGGCTTCGAGCTTCTCATCCTTGGTGCCGGGCAGGTAGCCGATGTCGCGCCCCATGGGCATGATGGGCCGTGCCACCAGCAGCTTGTCGTAGCGCTGCTCGGTGAAGACCTTGGCCATGCCCGCAGCGATGGCCAGCAGCGTCTTGCCTGAGCCCGCTGAGCCCAGGAGGGTGACGAGCTTGACCTCGTCGTCGAGCAGGAGGTCCAGGGCCATGGTCTGCTGGACGTTGCGGGCCATGATGCCAAAGACCGGCTTGCGCGGCCCCTGGATGGGGATCAGGTGCTCCGTGTCCGCCAGCCGTCGGGCCAGCCCCGTGTGCGATTCGTCCAGGGCGTTGCGAAGCTGGACGTACTGGTTGGCCAGCAGCTCGATGGCGTGCTGCTGATCGTCCGCGGTCGTCTCGACCAGGTACGGCCGAACCTCGTCCAGTTCCAACTGCTTTTCCTGGTAGAGCGAGTCGATCAGCGGGCCAGGCACGCTGAGGGTGACGTAGCCGCTGTAGAGGCGTTCGATGTCGACCTTCTGGGCCTCGAAGTCCTCGGTCTGGATGCCAAGCGAGTCGCTTTTGATGCGAACGTTGACGTCCTTGGAGATCAGGATCGCGCGCTTGCCCTGCTGCTTGAGCGCCCAGGCCACGCCGATAATGCGGTTGTCGGGCGCGTCCTCCTGGAGGTACGAGGGCCGCTCGTCGCTGGAGAACTCCACGCGGATGCGTCCGCCGTGGCCGTTCCAGACCACGCCGCGCGACAGCCGGCCCTTGGCGCGGAGCTGGTCCAACTGGCGGATCACCTCGCGGGCGTTGCGGCCCACGTCGTCGTTGCCCTTCTTGAATTTGTCCAGCTCCTCCAGCACCGCGAAGGGGATCACCACCTCGTTGTCCTTGAACATGTACAGCGAGGCGGGGTTGTGCAGCAAAACATTGGTATCCAGCACAAAATGCTTGGTGCTGTCGGGCCGAGGGGATGACGCTTCAGCCAAAGGCGTTTTCTCCAGCAAGGCGGCGGAGGCGGCCAGCCGCTAAGGCATTATCCTATCCATCCTATCGGCTAATTTCCTAGCATTTTGGGGGAACAGCCCCAACTTCGAGGCCCAAGACCGGGGCCGACCAGCCGGGAAGCGGCGATTGCGCCCGCTTAACGAGTCAACCAAGGGGGGCCCCGCTCAATGCGCAGCCGCTCGGGCTAGCCGGCACGCCATCGCCCGCACCTGCGCAAAGGGGCAAAATCCTGGGCAAGGCAGCCTCCCGTGCGTCAGGCCGATGACTTGGCCCCGCCGAAGGAGGCGAAGCGGTTGTGCTTGTGCAGCACGTCCACGCGGGCGAAGCCCACCTGGCGCAGCAGGTCCAGTTGGAAAGTCAGCGGGCGCGGCGTGTCCTCTTTCTCCACGTAGGCCATAACGTGATCGCGGTAGGCGGCATCCTTCAGGTCGACGAGATGCTCGCCCCATCGGCGCCACACCATCTGCTGCACCGCTGGCAGCTCGTGCTCGACCGAATCGGAGATCCAGAACGACCCGCCCGGGCGCAGGCAGGCGTAAACGCGGGCGAACACGTCGCGCCATTCCGCTTCGTCGCGTAAATGATGCAGGCACTGCGCCGCCATCACGATGTCGAACCGCTCCACGCCCAGATCCACCTCGCGCACGTCGCCCTGGATGGCCCTGGCCTCGCGCCCCGCTGCCTGGCGGATGCGCTCAACAGCGCGGTCCAGCATCGGCCGACTCAGGTCGATCAGCGTCACCTCCAGCGTCGGCAGCCGCTGAAGCAGCTTGAGCGTGTAATTGCCCGCGCCGCAGCCGATGTCCAGCACCGACCGCGCCTGAGGCGTGACCGCAGCGGCCGCTTCGGTCAGCAGCTCCATGTGCAGCGGCGAGTCGATCGTCACCGCCTGGCCCGTCTCCAGATTGCTGAACCGCTCCACGTCGGCATCGAAACGGGCGCGGATCTCATCCACCGTCGACTTCTTGACCGTCATCGCCGCTGATCCCATTCATGCGCCAGCACGGCATCGCAGCGCCCCCACCAGCCGGCGTGATGCTGATGCTCACAACCGGGCCGCCTGCTTGGAAACCTGGGTTTCCGTGGGCGCTTGGGGGCGGTTGTCCTGGGCCTTGATGCGGTTGATCGCGGCCAGGTAGGCGCGGGCAGCGGCCTCGATGACATCGGTGGACAGCCCCCTGCCGCGCACCTGGCGGTCGCGGTGGCGGATCTGGATGCTGACCTCGCCCTGGGCCTCCTTGCCGCCGGTGATCGAGCGGCTCTGGTAATCCTCCAGCGTTGCCGCCACGCCGGTGATGCGCTGGATGGCCGAGTAGACCGCGTCGATGGGTCCGTCGCCGGTGGCCGCGTCCATCCGCTGCGTGCCGGAGGAATCGCGCAGCACGACCGTGGCGGTGGCGATCACGCCCGTGCCGCTGGTCACCTGGAAGCGCTCCAGCTCCCACAGATGCCTGCCGGTGTCGATCTGTTGATCCAGGATCGCCTCGATGTCCTCGTCGTAGACGTCTTTTTTCTTGTCCGCCAACGTCTTGAAGGCCTCGAAGGCGCGTTCGATGACGGCTTCGTCGACGGTGTAGCCCAGGTCGGCCACGCGCTGGCGGAAGGCGTGTCGGCCCGAGTGCTTGCCCAGGACGAGCTTGCTCTCGGGGATGCCCACGTCGCGCGGGTCGATGATCTCGTAGGTGTCGCGGTGCTTGAGCATGCCGTCCTGATGGATGCCCGACTCGTGCGCGAAGGCGTTCTCACCCACGATGGCCTTGTTGCGCTGGACAAAAAGGCCGGTGAGGTGGCTGACCAGGCGCGAGACGGGGTAGATCTTGCGGGCGTTGATGCCGGTGGCGTAGGGGCTGAAGTAATCTCGCCGCGTGCGCAGGGCCATGACGACCTCCTCCAGCGCCGCGTTGCCGGCACGCTCGCCGATGCCGTTGATGGTGCACTCGACCTGGCGCGCCCCGTTGCGGACCGCGGCCAGCGAGTTGGCCACCGCCAGCCCCAGGTCGTTGTGGCAGTGCGCCGAGAGGACGATCCCCTGCTGGTCGATGATCGGCAGTTGCTGGCGCAGGTGGGCGAAGATGCGGCCGTACTCCTCGGGCACCGCGTAGCCGACGGTGTCGGGGATGTTGATCGTCGTGGCCCCGGCCTCGATGGCCGCAGCGGTGATGTCCACCAGGTAATTAAGCTCCGTGCGCGAGCCGTCCTCGGGGCTGAACTCCACGTCGTCCACGTAATCGCGGGCGCGTTTGACCGAGTCCACCGCGAGGCGCACGATCTCCTGGAAGGCCTTTTTGAGCTTGTGTTCACGATGGATCTTGCTGGTGGCGCAGAACACGTGGATGCGTGGGCGGTGAGCGCCGCGCAGCGCTTCGCCGGCACGGTCGATGTCGCGAGCCACGCACCGCGCCAGGCCGCAGACGGTGGCCTGGGTGATCTCCCGCCCGATGGCGTGCACCGCCTCGAAATCGCCCTGGCTGGTGATGGGGAAGCCCGCTTCGATGATGTCCACGCCCAGGGCCTCGAGTTGGCGGGCGATCTCCATCTTCTCAGCGTGGTTGAGGCTGGCGCCGGGCGACTGCTCGCCGTCGCGGAGCGTGGTGTCGAAGATGCGGATTCGGGTAGGTTCGCTCATGGCCGTTCTCCCGCGGCCGCTGGGTGGGCCGCCTGATGCTCTCAGGCCCTCTCGATCGGGCCCCAATAAAAAACGCCCTGCCAGGGGTTGCCGGACAGGGCGTTGTTGACGGTTTTGGATCAACCCGTCCCTATCCGGCGCGCATGGCAAGCAGCAGCAGGCTCAGCAGCAGCTTGGCGCGGGTCGGATTGGGGCGGTTGATCGACATCGGTTGCTATAACCTAGATTCGATTCGGGCTTCTGTCAATCCAATTTCTTCATCGGCCGAGGCAGTGCGGTGCTCCAGTTTTCCCCATGCGGACGTAGCGCGGGGCGTCCATCGGGGCCGACGCCGGAGCCGTCCGCCGGGGCTATCAGCGGCTTCCAGCGGCTTTGCGCCGCCCCGCCATCCCCCATTGATCGCCCCCTGCGCGGGCCTTTCGCGGTCCTGCGTCCGCCGCCTTGACGGGTCAGCGGCTGATGCACAAGCCCTGCGCTTCTTGAGCCGATGGATCTATGATGAGTGTCATGGATGAGTGCCGTGGCGATCCGTGCCGCAGCGGCACGCATGACCCTGAGCACGCCGGAACCGTCCGCATGCCGTCGAGCCAGCCTCAGCGCCGCCGTCGCCGCAACGCCGAAGTGATTCGGCTGGAGCAGGCCGAAGCGCGGCGGATGAACTGGAAACGATGGGGCCCCTACCTGGCGGAGCGTCAATGGGGCACCGTCCGAGAAGATTACTCCCCCGACGGCGCCTGCTGGAGCTACTTCCCCCACGAGCATGCCCCCAGCCGCGTCTACCGCTGGGGCGAGGACGGCCTGCTGGGCATCTGCGACCGCGAGTGCCGCCTGTGCTTCGCCCTGGCCCTGTGGAACGACCGAGACCCGATCCTCAAGGAGCGGCTCTTTGGCCTGGCCAACCCGCAGGGCAATCACGGCGAGGACGTCAAGGAGCTTTACTTCTACCTGGACTCCTCCCCCACCCACGCCTACCTCAAGGGGCTATACAAGTACCCCCAGGCCGCCTTCCCTTACGAGCAGTTGATCGCCCAGAACGCCCAGCGGAGCAGGCAAGAGCCCGAGTACGAGATCGTCGACACCGGCGTCTTCGATGAGCATCGCTACTTCGACGTGGTGGCTGAGTACGCCAAGGCGCGGCCCAACGATATTCTCATTCGCATCACGCTGATCAACCGCGGGCCCGAAGCGGCGCCGCTGCACGTGCTGCCCACGCTGTGGTTCCGCAACACCTGGAGCTGGGGCCGCGAGGGCGATGAGGGTCACTGGCCCCGGCCGCGCATCTGGCGGACCGACTCGGACCAGGTCCGCACCCAGCATGCTTCGCTGGGCGAGTTCAACCTGGTCGCGGGCATGTCCAGCGACGCGGTGGAGCCGGTGTGGCTCTTCACGGAGAACGAGACCAACACGCAACTGCTTTTTGGCGCGCCCAACCGCACGCCGTACGTGAAGGACGCCTTCCACCGCAGGGTGATTCACGGGCAGGAGGACGCGGTCAACCCCGCCCACGAGGGCACCAAAGCCGCGGCGTGGTACCGGCTTCATATTCCTGCCGGGGGGCAGGTCACGCTCAAGCTCCGCCTCTTCGCCAGCAATGAAGCGCCGCGCTACGCGCTGGGCCGCGAGTTCGACCGCATCTTTCAGAATCGCCTCCGCGAGACTGACGAATTTTACGACGCGATGTGCCCCTCCGGGCTGGGCACGCAGGAGCGGCTCATCGCGCGTCAGGCCCACGCCGGGCTGCTGTGGAGCAAGCAGTTTTATCACTATGTCGTTGAGCAGTGGCTGGAGGGGGATCCAGCCCAGCCGCCCCCGCCGGCCCAGCGCAAGCGCGGCCGCAACGCCGACTGGCGTCACCTGTTCAACCGCGATGTGCTCTCGGTGCCCGACAAGTGGGAGTATCCCTGGTACGCCGCGTGGGACCTGGCGTTCCACACGATCCCGCTGGCCCGGCTGGACCCGGAGTTCGCCAAGCGTCAACTGGTGCTGCTGCTGCGCGAGTGGTACATGCACCCCAACGGCCAGATCCCGGCGTACGAGTTCAACTTCTCCGACGTCAACCCGCCGGTGCACGCCTGGGCCTGCTGGCGCGTCTACAAGATCAGCGCGCCGCGCGGCAAGCGCGACCGCATCTTCCTTGAACGCACCTTCCAGAAGCTCCTGCTCAACTTCACCTGGTGGGTCAACCGCAAGGACCGCGAGGGCAAGCACATCTTCTCAGGCGGCTTCCTGGGGCTGGACAACATCGGCGTCTTCGACCGCTCCAACCTGCTCATCCACGGCGCGCGCCTCGAGCAGGCCGACGCTACCGCCTGGATGGCCTTCTTCTGCGGCACCATGCTCGCCATGGCGCTGGAGCTGGCTGAGCCGGGCAACGCCTACGAGGACCTGGCCTCCAAGTTCTTCGAGCATTACATCCACATCGCCGACGCCATCAACCACCTGGGCGGCACCGGCCTGTGGGACGAGCAGGACGGCTTCTACTACGACCAGCTCCACGTCAACGGCGAGGCGATCCGCCTGCGCATCCGCTCGCTGGTGGGCCTGATCCCGCTGATCGCGGTGGAGGTCATCGAGCAGGATACGCTCAACCGGCTTCCGGGCTTCAAGAAGCGCACCGACTGGTTCATCCGCCACCGACCGGACCTGGCCCGCCTGATCACCTACATGGAGCCACGCAACGGCGAGCACGGGCGGTACCTGCTGGCCATCCCCGCCTTCCAGCAGCTCCAGCGCGTCCTGCGGTATATGCTCGACGAGAATGAGCTGCTCTCGCCTTTCGGCATCCGCTCGCTTTCGCGCTTCCACCGCGAGCACCCGTTCATCCTCCGCCTCAACGGCGATGAGCACTGCGTGGGCTATGAGCCGGGCGAATCCCAGACCGGGCTCTTCGGCGGCAACAGCAACTGGCGCGGCCCGGTCTGGTTCCCCATCAACTACCTCCTCATCGAAGCCCTCGAACGCTACCACCACTTCTACGGCAACGACCTGCGCATAGAGTGCCCCACCGGCTCGGGCCGCCTGCTGAACCTGAGCCAGATCGCCGACCTCCTGCGCCAGCGGTTAGTCGCCTTGTTCCTGCCCGATGAGCGCGGCCAGCGCCCCGCTTTGGCTCACCACCCTATCCTTCAAAACGACCCGGCCTGCCGCGACCTGATCCTGTTCCACGAATACTTCCACGGCGAAAACGGCCAGGGCCTGGGCGCCAGCCACCAGACCGGCTGGACCGCCCTCGTCGCCCGCTGCATCCAGGACCCCTCCGAGCGCTAATCCCCCTTGCCGTCAGGAAATCTCCCCTCCGGCGGAGCCGACCGGCCCAATCGGCCCGCGTCTCGAGATTCATCATGGATAGACGCCCCCGGCCACGCGGGCGTTTCCCGGTTCGCGCTGGCAGGCGGCGTCTCTACATTGGCCCTATCGGCCAATCGCCTTTGGAGGGGTTCCTGCATGGTTCGAGTCCGGATCGCAGCCTGGTGCATGGTGCTTTTATCGCTGGCCCCCCTATCGGCACAGGCGGCAAGCGTCGCCAACTGGATGCACGAGATCGGTTACGGGCTGCTCATCGACGAATACGGCCCGAGCCTCAAGACCGGCGAGGGCCTGCACGTCACCCTCGTGGAGTCCCTCAGCGGCGGCCACTACATGCCGGCGATCTATCAATCCGACGGCACCAC
>DASVCG010000336.1:0-7470 GCA_036381755.1 Phycisphaeraceae bacterium
GACGGCGATCGGGTGCTGGTCCGCCCGGGAGCGAGCGTCCCGGCGGACGGCATCGTGCGAAGCGGCGAAAGTTCGGTCAACGAGGCGATGCTCACCGGCGAGTCCCGGCCGGTGGACAAGCGCGAGGGCGACCG
The DNA here is from genome assembly GCA_036381755.1 of Phycisphaeraceae bacterium. Classification (GTDB taxonomy): domain Bacteria; phylum Planctomycetota; class Phycisphaerae; order Phycisphaerales; family Phycisphaeraceae; genus DASVCG01. The sequence goes on from DASVCG010000336.1 coordinate 135, forward strand.
CGTGATCGCTGGCACAATCAACGGGCAAGGATCGCTGCGGGTCGAGGTCACCGGCACGGGCGAAAAGACCGCGCTGGCGGGGATCATGCGGCTGGTCGAGCAGGCCCAGACTTCCCGCTCACGCGCCCAGGCGCTGGCGGACCGGGCGGCGTTTTTACTCACCCTCCTGGCCATCGCGGCGGGAGCGCTGACGCTCCTGGCGTGGCTGATGCTCGGGGCTGCGCTCGATTTCACCATCACGCGGGTGGTGACGGTGCTGGTGATCGCCTGCCCTCACGCGCTGGGGCTGGCGGTGCCGTTGGTGATCGCCATCTCCACCACGCTGGGCGCTCGGCAGGGGTTGCTGGTGCGCAACCGCCGAGGGCTGGAGGAGGCGCGGCAGTTGGATGTGGTGGTCTTCGATAAGACCGGCACGCTGACGCTGGGCGAGCACCGGGTGGTCGAAAGCGTGGCGGTGGAAAGTGTGAGCGAAGATGAGGCGCTGCGCCTGGCTGCAGCGGTGGAGCGGGACTCCGAGCATCCCATCGCCCAGGCCTTGCTCAAGAGCGCCCAGGAGCGCGGCATCAGCGTGCCCGCGGCCCAGGCGTTCCAGGCGATCCCCGGCCAGGGCGTGCAGGCGACCGTCGAGGGGCGCGAGCTGAAAGTCGGCGGCCCGGCGCTCTTGAGCCGGCTCCGGATCGAGCCGGAGCCAACGCTCCGCGAGGCAGCCCAGCGATTCGGCCAGGCCGGGCAGGCGGCGATTCACCTGATCGAAGACGGCCGAGCGCTGGCGGTGTTCGCCGTTGCTGACGCGATCCGCCCCGAATCCTATGAGGCGGTCAAGCGCTTGCACGAGTCCGGTGTGGAGGTGGCCATGCTCACCGGCGATTCACAGGCCGTCGCCAACAGCGTGGCGAAGGAGCTGGGCATCGACACCGTCTTCGCCCAGGTGTTGCCGCAGGACAAGACCAGGAAGATCGAGGAGCTTCAGGCCCAGGGGAAGCGCGTGGCCATGGTGGGTGATGGGGTGAACGACGCCCCGGCCCTGGTCACCGCGGATATCGGCATCGCCATCGGCGCGGGCACGGACGTGGCGGTGGAAGCCGGCGACGTGGTGCTGGTGCGCTCGGACCCGCGCGACGTGCCGCGGATCATCGCGCTGAGCCGCGCCAGCTATCGCAAGATGGTGCAGAATCTCTGGTGGGCCGCGGGCTACAACATTGTGGCCATCCCGCTGGCCGCGGGCGTGCTGGCGCGGGCGGGCATCATCCTGCCCCCTGCGGCCGGCGCCATCCTGATGTCCGCCAGCACGGTGATCGTGGCGGTCAACGCCCAGTTGCTCCGCCGAGCGGATTTGTGACATTCACCGCGTAGCATCCTAACGGGAGGCATTTGCTGCGGGGGTGGATTCGCGGGAAGCAGGGGATGGGCCGGCGATCGCATCAGCCATGAAGCGGGTGACCTTCGGCAACGCCGCCTGCACGACGCGGAAAGTGTGTGCGCCTTCGAGGACTTCCAGGCGGTGCTCGATGCCCAGATCGTTCAGGCGTTGATGGAAGTGCATGTTCATGGTGCGGTCGAAGGCGTCGGCAGCGGTGATGATCAGGATGCGCATGCTCCGCAGGCGCTTTGCGTGATGGATCGGGTTGAGGCGTCGCCATACCGCGCGGTCTTCGCCGAAGCGGTTGATGGGAACGTCGTAGCTCTGCCCCGCTGGCAGGCCGGTGCGGGGGAAGTCGAGCAGCCCGATCATCGGCGCGATGGCGCCAAAATCGTCGGCGTGCCGCTCGGCGAACAGCACGCAGCCGTAGCCGCCCATCGACCACCCGCTGAGGCCGCGTCGGGCGGCGTCACGGCTGAGGCGGTACCGCTGATCGGCATGGGCGATGACTTCCTTCGTGTAGACCTCGTAGCGGTCGCCCGGCTGCACGGGCGAATCGATGTACCAGCCGTCGTCGCCATCGGGCAGCACGGTCACGAACGGCGCAGCCAGCAGCGTTTGGCGGGTTGCCTCGTCGTCGATCAACGACCGCTCGTGCCGGCCACGGCCGTGGAAGAGGAACAGCACCGGCCAGCCGTCGCGTGCGCGGTCGTAGCCTTCGGGCAGCACGACGCAAAAGGTCTTCTCCGCCTCTAGCGCCTCGCTGTAGAAGGTGACGGCTTCGACCCGCGGGTGCAGTGTCTGGACGCGCACGGGCGTCTCCGCCGCAAGGGCATGGCCGGCCAGCAGCAGCATCACCAACGACAGCAGGCGGTGTCGTACGTTCATGGCTCAGTCATGCGCAGCGAAATCTCTGCCATGCAGCATTACTCGTCGAAAGACTTGATCAATTCGATCTCGCGGATGAAGCACACCCGCTCCTCTTGGGGCACGCAGGGCTTGTCCGGGCAGCCCACCCGTTTGCCGGTGTCGTACGAATCGAGGATCACCAGCCGCAGCCGGCTCACCCGTCTCGGGCTGAAGGCGTGGTAGGCCACGAATTCTTCCCGCGCCTGCCCGCGGTAGGCCGGAGCCTGCGTCACCGGCTCGACCAGGTTCACCCACCGCCCGCCCTCGAAGGTTTCCAGCCGGTAGGCCTTGAGGCTGCTCACGCCCGAGGGGTTGCCGTCGAACTGCAGATATCCGCTATGGATCCGCACCTCCCGCAGCCGCGTCGGCTCGGGCAGGATCAACTCCAGCGTGGTCGGCATCGATTGGGCTTGCCAGCTTGCGCGGTCATCGGTCGAGCCGTCGACCACCCGCTGGGCTGTATCCGTGTGCACCGACGCCCGCACCGTCAACTGCTTTACACGGTGCGCCGGCAGGCCCGCGTCGCCGCTGCCGGCTGGTTGACGCGGGTTTCGCCACGGCTCTTTCAGCCGGAACCGTGGCCCGACGCCCTCGATGCCCACCACACCCGGCACCGCCCAGCCCGCGTCGTCGTAGCCGGGCTTGGCCCAGTCCGGCCCGCCCCCAGTCGAACACCGCCAAGCCTGGTCCGTCACCAGCAGCCGCTGCCCGCCCTGCGCATCGAACCACCGCAGGTTCACCAGCAGCCCCGCCAGCGCGTCCTCCGGCTCGACCTCCACCGCCAGCACGTGCTCGCCGGGTGTCAGCAGGCTGGTCAGGTCGTACGTCTCGCCACGCCACCAGTCGCTGTCGTGGCCGATCAGCTCGCCATCGAGGAACAGCCGGTATCGCTTCTGGGCTGTGATCGTCAGCTCGGCCCGCTCCACCGGCTGCTCAATCTGGAAGACTCGCCGAAAGCGGTAGGTGTCGTGCGCCAGCCAGCGTTTGGCTGACTGGTCCACGTCCAGGTCCGAGGCGGGCACCGTCGCATGGCCCGTCAACTCTTCGGCTGACATCACCGGGATGCCGGGGTATTGCTGCTGCGCCTCCACCGCCACCGCTGACGACCGCGCCACCAGCCAGAACGGCAGGTCGCACTGCTTGGCCAGCGCCGCGGCCAGTGCCGGGTAATCCACCGCGCCGAAATCCGCGCCCCAGTTGGGCCAGGCCAGCACCATCGCCCGCGCTTGCGAAGGGTACAGCCGTCGGCCGTGCTGATCTTCGAGGTGCCAATACACCCCGCTGAGCCCGCTCACCGCCGCGTTGCCGATCACGCGGTGCACCAGCGCCGTGCCCCAGCCGCCGGGCCGCTGGAGCAGCCAGCGGTGCAGGTCGACCTCCATCGCCGGCGCTTCGGGGTTCCGCGGCGCCCAGATCCACTGGCCGCGCCACGGCGGCGTGTTGGCGCGGTAGGTCTCGCTCCGCGCAGCCGACGCCAGCAGTCCAGCCATCAGAAGCACCGCAATCGCGCAAAGGCCTGTCGTTCTGCTCACCGCGCTGATTCCTGATCGTCTTTAAGATGCTCGCCCAGCAGCGGGGGGATGCCCGGCTGCGCGATCGTCACCACTTCACCCGCGTCGGCATCCAGCGAGGTCCAATCTTCATCGGTGTGAATGGCCCGCCTCTGGCCGTCCCGGCCGACCGCCCACCCCTGCGCCGCCACCCCGGCCCGCGGCGATCCCTCAGGCAGCGTGCAGCGGATCACCAGCCGATGATCTCCCGCCCGGTAGGGCAAGTCGACCACCGTCACGTCTTCCCGGTGCCCCTGCGCGATCGGCTCATCCAGGCCGTCGATCCCCAGCACCCAGTCGCCAGCGGCGAGCACGCGCACTTGCCCGCCGCCGGTGAGGTCCACCGCTGGGCTTTGCAGCGTCGCCCGCTCCGGGCAGGCCAGCGACCGCGGCAGGCTGTACAGGTCGCGGAAGTGCAGGTAGGTCGTCTCGAACCAGATCAGGTCGTCGAAGCCCGCGGCCAACGCTGCCTCAGCCCGCTTGCGGTTGAGCTCCGTGTCGCCGCGGAGCGTATAGAGCGTGATCGACAGCGGCTTGCCCAGGCCCTGATACTGCTCACGCCAGCGCTGGGCCTGGTCGGTCATCCACCCCCAGCCCTCGCGGCCATGGGCGACGAGCACGAAGCGGTCCACCAGATCCGCCCAGCCCTGCGCGTCCCAGTGGGCGGTCAGCGGGCGGTTGGCGGGGAACATCATCACCAGCTCAACGTCGCGGTCGAGCCCGTCGATCGCCCGGCGGACTTCCTGCATGAACAGCCCGACATACCTGGCGCGGAACCGCTGCCAACGCGGGTCGTCGCTGGGCAGCTCGCGGGCGTCCAAGCCCGTCTCCCGCTTGAATGCTGAGAGGATCTGCGGCAGGTAGCCCCACTGGTCGCTGCGGCCCGGCGCGCCCCTGCGCCCAAAGTCGATCACCAGCCCGTCGACCTGATAGCGGGTGACCATCTCGCGCGCCAGCTCGGCCTTGTATCGGCGGTAGTCGGCGAAGTAAAAGCTCGGCGCGCCGGCCGGGGCGCCGCTGGCCTTGACGTCCCACTGGTCCTTGTGCGCGTCGACGTAATGGCTGCGGACATTGTCCGGCCAGGCGTGCGCCTCCTCCAGCGGGGTGTACCAGGCGTACACCTTCAGCCCCAGCTTGTGGGCGTACTCGACCGCGTCGGCCAGCGAGTCGTATTGGCTGTAGTCAGCGCCCTGGCCGGCGTAGTTGCCGGTGGTCACACCGTCGACCTGCGACGAGTACAGCGCCCAGCCGCCGCCGAACGTCCGCCACCAGAGCGTGCGAATCCCCGATGCCGCCATCTTGTTGATGATGAAGCGGACGCCGGGCGTTTCGAACTCCGCATGATCGAAGACCAGCCAGTCGGACCACGACACGACCGCCGTCTGATTCGGCCTCTCATTCAGGAGCGGCCAGATGGCGAACGTGTCCGAAGCCCACTGGGTTTGTTCGGCGCCCAGCGCCCCGCTTGCCAGCACAAGCGTCAGCACGGCTACACGGTTCATCATGGGTTGTGCTTCCCGCTCCAGAAAATGTCCTTGTAACCGCTGAGGGGCATGTCTTGCGGCCCGCGCGGCACCACGTGCCCGTCCAGGAACTGCGCATTGAGGAAGGCTCCGCCTTGGTGACGCGGCTCGAAGTCGACGCCGCCGCTGTAGTCGGGCAGGTTGGCCACCGGCTGAGGCGTCAGCACCTTCGCCAGCGTGCTGCGGAAGAGCATGCTTGTCGACTGGGTGACGTTGTACATGCCATGGTCCGCTGCGAATACTGTCAGCGAGGGTGATTCCATCTCTTGCAGCTTGGCCGTGCGTTTTGTGCTCGTGTCTGGATTCACATTGGTATCCGACGTCCACAGCGCCCGATAAAAGCCGTTGGCTCCATACGACCGTGTATTGGGCGAGCCGTCCGGAAGGCTCGGGCAACAGAGAATGGTTTCCCGCCACGGTCCAAGATCGACCGCCTCGGCGTACGCTGCGACACTGGGCATTGACAGAACGTCCCACATGGACCACCACCAGGTCCCGGGAGCGGCGGCGCGCGGGATGCTCCCGCTGTAGTCGTGGGTGTAGACCGCCAGGCCGATGCCCACCTGCCGCAGGTTGCTCGCGCACTGAATCGCACGCGCCGATTCGCGAGCCGCCCGCAGCGCCGGCAGCAGAATGGACATCAGAAGCGCGATAATCGAGATCACCACGAGAAGCTCGATCAGTGTAAATGCGAAGGGTCGTGTGCGGGCCATATGAGTCTCCTTTCGCTCATCTATCCCGGGACGGGCCTGACTCGCCTCGCCGTGCCTCACGCGCCGCACCGGGATCGTCGGCGAACACAGAGCGCAACCAGCATCGCAGCGGCTGCGGTCGGTTCGGGCACGATCCGCACGTAGATCGCGTACAGGCGGTTGGGCACGTCGATTGACAAATCGGCGCCTCCGAACCCACTTTCGTCGTACAAGAGCATCACCAGGTTGGGTTCGACTTCGAGCAAGCTCGTGTAGCTGGAACCCACGCCGTCGTAGACTGGAATTTCCTGCCAATGGTCCCCGGTGCCGCTGAAATCAACAAGCAGATAAACGCCCGGCCGGCCTGAAGAAGCGACCAGCGCGCCATTGCTCAAGCGGATGACGTGCGGGTCGACTCCAAATTCAGCGATCGGAACGGGATCGGACCACGTCAGGCCGTGATCGGTGGATTTGCTTTGCATCAACGGCCCGACGTTGACGGGGCTGCCGGTGCGCATCAGCGCCAGCAGCGTATCGTCGGCGAGCCGCACGATCGCCGGTTCGCTGAATCCGGTATCGAACGGCGACTCGGGATCGAAGCCGATGGTCCCGCCGTAGACCCAGGAATTCCCACCGTCGGTGGACCGGAGGGTGAAAGCTCGGAAGCGGTGCTGGTCCTCCATCCGCGCGTAGGCGGTTTGGATGAGGCTGCCGTCACCCGCTTCGATCATGGTGCGATGCAGAAAGAGCTGCGAGCTCCACGGCAGCTCGACCGACGCTGTCCGTTGCGTCTTGTTCGTCGTGGGGTTGGGCCAGCGGTGGACGAAAACGTTGTGGGTGGTGGTGTAATTTTGGTCCCACGCTGTGAGGGCGATGATTTCGCCGTCGTCGAGCTGATAGCTGTTGATGGGCGAGATGGAGGCGATCGCCGGTTCCGTCCAGTGTTGGCCGTTGTCCAGCGACCACCGCCGCACCGTTCGTTCATTAACCACATGCGTTCCAATGCTGTGGGTGAGCCATATCGTTCCGTCGTTAAATCGTTGGGCAAAGGGAAAGTTGATGTGCTCGTCGTTTTCTGCGAGTAGTTCGCGATGCAGGAAGTGAGCCTCCCCTCCCTCGAGGGGGATGATCATGGCGTTGTTCGTCCACCGCAGGCGGGAAACCTGGGCGCGGCCGCTGACCGTGGCGGAACCGTCTCCGAATCGGATGAAGTTGCGTTCGAGGAGGCCGCCCGCTCCCACATCGACGAAGAGGGGCGTGGTGCTGCCATCGAGGAAAAGCTGTGCGGTTTGGTGAGCCAGG
>DASVCG010000337.1:0-9845 GCA_036381755.1 Phycisphaeraceae bacterium
AACGCCCAGCAGGCGGCGGCTCGGGTTCATCAAGGCGGGGGTGTGGCTCATCGTGGCGGGCGCTGCGGCGAGCGCTTGTGCCGCGGAGAGGGCTACCCAGCAGTTTGTTTACGACGGGTCGTTCGTGCCCGGCGTCGAGGGGGCTGCTACGGCACCGCCAGCGCGTTGGACGGTTCATCCCGGTCGTGATGGCGGCTCATCATCCACGCAGGGCCTGCGCAGCGACGGCGAGCACTTGGTCATCGACGAATGGCCGGCGCTGAGCTATTTGCGCACGCCCGCGGGCGTGATAGGCCCGTTTGCTGTGGAGGGGTGTTGGACCACGCTGGAAGTCGACCTGCAAGTGCTGGCTGGGCGGCGAAGCAGCGGGCAACTACCTTCAGATCATGGCCCTGGACGCCCGGCCCGCCCAGCGCGCCGTTGATTATTTGCCGATCCGAGGATGGCGGGCGCACCTGGAGCTTGCCGGAGCCGATGGAGCGGGCCCGCGGCTGTTTCCCCCGGCTGGCGGTGAGTGAGGATGGCATCCTCGCGCTGACCTACGGCGGCCTGGCTGCGCCGCGCTGGGGCAATTGCGTCAGCTTCAGTCTCGACGGCGGGCAAACCTGGACGCAGGAGATCAACTTCGGCCCATTTCTCACCACGGGCTACACAGGCGTCGTTGCTGTCGGCCCCGGGCGGTTTGTCGCTTTCTTCGACTGCACCCCGCCCCAGCCCTGGACGAACCATGAGGCCCACTGGATCGGCGCGGTAGATCTGACGGTTCAGCGGGCGCAGCCATAACGGCTGATGCTCCGACGCGGCGCCTGCTGGGGGTTACGGCGGCGTCCAAGTCATTGCTGACTTTCCACTACCGTGTCTGATCCATCCATGCGATGGACGCTGGCGGCGTCATCAGGGGCTGCCCGGCTGCCCTTTTTGACTTTAACTTGATAAAAAGATAAAGATGTGTTAAAAACATGGCGGGGGTTCGCGTTGTCAGCCGTGCTTACGACCGCTCTTAGGCAGCAAGACAGCTCTTAGGCAGCATGAAAGATCTCCCATGGATCGAGCCTTTCTGATTGCGATCCGCTTGGTGATCTTGGGTTTGCTGAACCGCTGGACGCCCGCGGCATAAGGCCTCCGCCTGTCCATCACGCGGTAAGACGACGGCGAGGGGTGGGCCAGCACGCAAAGGATCTGGACGCATGGCCGAAGACCCCACGGATCAAGAGCTTCTGACGCGGGTGCGCCAGGTGCTGGAGCACCTACGGGCCGGCAGCGCCGCAGCGGATCGGCAAGCGGTGGAGCTGGTTCAGCAGGTGAGCGTGCACCACGGCGTGGTGTTGATGACGGTGCGCGAAGCGGACGGCGAAAGCGGATCGGTTGATCTGACGATCAACGGCAGGCCGGTGATGGGCGATGCGGACATGGGTCGCGTTGAGCGCGCGCTGGGCGCGGTGCCGGGGGTGAAGGCGGTCCGGTGGCGTCGCCATCAAGAACAAGAAAACCCCGATTGGCTTGCCGGGCCGCGCACGCCGCTCCAGGACGAGATGCTTGAAAGCGGGGTGCTGCCCGAGCCTGATCCTCTGGCTGCGCCCCACCTGGGCCTGGCTGTGGCTGAGGAGGCTGGGTACAGCGATCACGGCCCGCCGCCGCTGGACGGCCCGGTCGAGGCATCGGCAGGGGGGGAAGACGATCAAGCGTACCGCGGGCCGGTGCCCGTCACCCAGTGGGAGGTCGATCCGCAGTCCCCTTCATCGCAAAGCGGCGAGGCTGATCTGACGCTCGACGGCTGGGACTTCAGCCTCTGGTGGCAGGTGCATCCCGCTGATCTGGTGTACGTCTCGATCCAGGCGCTGCGCGACGATACGAACGAGCCCGACCGGGGGGCTCGCCCGCATCCGGTGGGTCGGGCGGTCGCGGTGAACCTGGTGTATGACCAGCGACGCGGCGCGGTGGTGGCGGTCTACGGCACAGCCCGGGACTTTCGGCCTTTCATCCGGGCGTTCGCCCAGGCGTTCGGCCTGATCCACGATGACACATCCTCACTCTCGAACTCGAATCACAAGGACGCTGCGCATGAGCACGACGAGCGCTAACGGCAACGGCGCGGTCGGCCGATGGTTCCGCATCGCTGACGAGCCCCGCGACTGGGAAGAGTTTTACCGCAACCGCTGGTCCTACGACCGCACGGTGCGCACCAGCCACAGCGTGAACTGCTCCGGCTCGTGCTCGTGGGAGGTGTTCGTCAAGGATGGGCTGATCTGCTGGGAGCTTCAGAAGACCGACTGGCCGCAGATCGACAGCGAGACGCCCAGCTACGAGCCGCGGGGCTGTCAGCGCGGCATCTCGGCGTCGTGGTACCCCTACAGCCCCGTGCGGCCCAAGTTCCCCTACATCCGCGGCGTGCTGCTGGACTACTACCGCAGCGAGCGCCAAGCGGGCAAGGGGCCGGTCGAGGCCTGGCAGGCGATCGTCGAAGACCCCAAGCGTAAACAGGCTTACCGCAACGCCCGCGGCAAGGCGGGCTGGCGGCGCGTCACATGGGGCGAGGCGGAGGAGCTTATCGCCGCGGCCATCATCTACACGATCAAGACGTACGGCCCGGACCACCTGGCCTCGTTCTCGCCCATCCCGGCGATGAGCATGGTCAGTTTCCTCTCCGGGCAGCGGCTGAGCAATCTGCTGGGCGGGACGATGCTCAGCTTTTACGAGTGGTACCACGACCTGCCGCACATCATGCCGATGATGTGGGGCGACCAGACCGACGTGCACGAGGCGGCGGACTGGTACCAGAGCACCTACTGGATCGTGATGGGCTCGAACCTGCCCATGACGCGCACGCCCGATGCGCACTTCGCCTCCGAGTTCAAGTACAACGGCGGGAAGCTGGTCAACCTCGCGCCCAACTACTCCGACGTCACCAAGTTTGCCGACCTGTGGGTGCCCGTGCGCAGCGGGACGGACGCGGCGTTTTTGCTGGCGTGCATCCACGTCATCCTCAAGGAGTTCTACGTCGATCGGCGGGCGGCGTACTTTCAGGACTACGTCAAGCGATACACGAACCTGCCCTTCCTGGTGATGCTCGAGCCCGACAGCAAAGGATGCTACCGCCAGGGCCGGTTCCTGCGCGCCAGCGATGTGGCGGGCCATGAGGGGGAAGAACACCCCGAGTGGAAGCTGCTGATGATGGACGCGGCGGATGCCAGGCTGCGCCTGCCGCCGGGGACGATCGGCTTCCGCTGGCAGAAGCAGCAGGGCAAGTGGAACCTCAAGACCGAGGACGCGGGCACGGCCGAGCCGTTCGACCCCGTCCTGACGTTGATGGACCTGGAGCACGAGCAGGTGCAGGTCCTGTTCAGCGACTTCACGCACACGTTCGACACCACGCTGGGCACGACCGACGGCAAGGGGCGCAAAGCCAAGGCCGTTTGCCGGGGAATTCCCGTGCGGCGGGTCACACTCGCGGATGGCAGCGAAGCGCTGGTGACCACGGCCTTCGACCTGCTGATGGCGCAGATGGGCGTGAGCCGCGGGCTCGAGGGCGAATACCCGGTGGATTACGACGACCCGACCCGGCCGTACACCCCCGCCTGGCAGGAGCAGGAGACGGGCGTGGACCGCAAGCTCGTGCTGCGCGTGGCGCGCGAATGGGCCCAGAACGCGGAAAAAACCAGGGGCAAGAGCCTGTTCATCACGGGTTCGGGCATCCTTCACTGGTATCACGGCGGATCGCTGACCTACCGCGCCCAGGCGGTGATGGGCATCCTCACCGGGTGCATGGGCGTCAACGGCGGCGGGTTCGCCCACTACGTGGGCACGGAGAAGGTGCGCCCCTATGCCGCCATCGGCACGCTGGGCAGCGCCACCGACTGGATCGCCCCGCCTCGCCACATGAACAGCACCTCCTACTTTTACTTCCATACCGACCAGTGGCGCTACGACGGGATGGTGCTGGACCCGCTCTGGGCGCCGTGGGCGAAGACGATGCCCCGGCGCGGACGGGGGGCTGCGGATCAGAATATCGCTGCGATCAACCAGGGCTGGCTGCCGTTTTATCCGCAGTTCGACAAGCGCAACCCGATCGAGGTGCTGCGCGAGGCCCGCGCCGCTGGCGCTCAAAGCGACGAGGCTGTGGCCCTGTGGGTGGCTGAGCGGTTCAAGCAGGGCCGGCTGCGCTTCGCTGTGCACGATGTCGATGCCCAGGAGAACCACCCCAAGGTGATGTGGGTGTGGCGCGGCAACCTCATTGGCACCTCCATGCGCGGGCACGAGTATTGCCTGCGGCATCTGCTGGGCACGCACAACAACGTGCTCGGCGAAGACCGCGCTCAAGAGCTGGTCGAGGAGGTCGAATGGCACAAGCAGGCGCCCTTGGGCAAGCTCGACCTGCTGATCAACGCCAATTTGCGCATGGACTCCTCGGCCAACTACGCTGACATCGTCCTGCCCACCGCCCATTGGTACGAGAAGTACGACCTGACGTGCACGGACCTGCACTCGTTCTTCCACCCGTTCACGCCGGCGCACGATCCGCCATGGGAAGCGCGCCACGACTGGAACATCTTCAAGGGGATCGCGGAGAAAGTCGGCGAGCTGGCGAAAACGTACCTGCCCGAGCCGATCGAGGATTTGGTCGTCACGCCGTTGATCAACGACACCCCCGATGAGCTGGCCCAGCCGCTGGGCGAGGTGCGCGACTGGCGCAAGGGCGAGGTCGAGCCGATCCCGGGCAAAACCTTTCCCAAGGTGCGCGTGGTGCGGCGGGATTACACGAAGATCGCGGAGATGTACACCACGCTGGGGCCTCGCGTGTGCGAGGAAGGCGGCTACGGCACCAAGGGCATCAACGCGGACTTGCGCGAAGAGTATGAGCAGCTCAAGCGGAGCCATCTGGTCGGCGAGAAGCACGGCCGGCCATCGCTGGAGCGGGCGGAGCAGGTGGCGGAGGTGATCCTGCGGATCTCGCCCGAAAGCGACGGCGAGGTGTCCTACAAGTTCTTCAAGGCTTTGGAGAAGCAGACCGGGCTGAAGCTGGCGCACCTGGCCCAGGAGGAGCGGGCCGTCCATCACGGCTACCCCGAGCTTCAGTCGCAGCCGAGGCGGAGCATCACCTCGCCCCACTGGTCGGCGATCGAAAGCCCCGGGCGGACGTACTGCCCCTGGACGATGAACGTCGAAACGCTCAAGCCCTGGCACACGCTCAGCGGCAGGCAGGAGGTCTACTTCGATCACCTGGCCTATCGCGAGCTGGGCGAGTCGCTGCCGACCTACAAGCCCCCGATCGACATGGTGCAGGTGGGCGACGTGGTGCTCGCGCAGGCGGAGCCGGGCTCGAAGCTGTTCCGTTTTCTGACGCCGCACGGCAAGTGGCAGATCCACAGCATGTTCTGGGACACCTGGCACATGCTGAACATGTTCCGTGGCGGGCAGGTGGTCTGGATCAACGACCGCGACGCGCAGCAGATGGGCGTGAAGGACAACGACTGGGTAGAGATCTACAACGAGAACGGCATCGCCGTGGTGCGGGCTGTGGTCAGCCACACCGTGCCGCGCGACACGGCGATCATGTACCACTCCTCCGAGCGGCACATCAACGTCCCGTTCTCGCCCCTGGCGCGCCAGCGCGGCGCCAGCGACCTGCGCGGCGGCAACAACAACGCCACCACCCGCATCATGATGAACCCCGCCACCATGATCGGTGGGTACGCCAACTGGACCTACTTCCTCAACTACTGGGGCACCAGCCCTTCCGAGCGCGACTGTGCGGTGCTGCTCCGCAAGATGCCGGTGCTGCCGGGCAGGAAGAAGGTGATCTACCAGGAAAAGGACCTCTGAAAGCGATCGACGAAAGCGATCGACGGCCCCTCATTGATCGGAGCCCCTCCATGCGCGTCAAGCAGCAAATGGCGATGGTATTCAACCTGGACAAGTGCCTGGGCTGCAACACCTGCACTCTCGCGTGCAAGAACGTCTGGACCAACCGCGAGGGCGCCGAGTACATGTTCTGGAACAACGTCGAGACCAAGCCGGGCATCGGCTACCCCAAGCAGTGGGAGAACCAGGACAAGTACCGCGGCGGCTGGGTGCGCCAGCCGGGCAAGAACGCCCCGCGCCTGCGCAACGCCTCCCGCTTCTGGGAGATGATGAACCTGTTCTACAACCCCGTCATGCCGCAGATGAGCGAGTACTACGGCAAGGGGCCCTACACCTTCACCTACGAAGACCTGCACTCGGAAAAACCCACCCGTTATTCCCAGCCGGTGGCCCGGCCCAAGTCGCAGATCACGGGCGAAGAGGACATCCCCATCGAATACGCGGTCAACTGGGAGGACAACGCCGCGGGCACGCACGAAGAGGGCACGGGCTCGCTCGACGTGAACTTCCGGGGCATGAGCGATGCTGAGCGCCGGGCGCTGCTCCAGTTCCGCGAGGCGTTCATGATGTACCTGCCGCGGATCTGCAACCACTGCATGAACCCCGGCTGCGTCGCGGCCTGCCCCAGCGGGGCGGCTTACAAGCGCGAAGAGGACGGCATCGTCCTGATCGATCAGAACCGCTGCCGGGCCTGGCGCTACTGCATCACCTCGTGCCCTTACAAGAAGACCTACTTCAACTGGCGCACGGGCAAGATGGAAAAGTGCCTGTTGTGCTACCCCCGCGTCGAGACGGGCCAGCCGCCGGCCTGCTTCCACGCCTGCCCCGGCCGCATCCGCTACATGGGGCCGATCCTCTACGACCTGGACCGCGTGCCCGAGGCCGCCAATGCTGAGGACCACGACCTGGTCCAGGCGCAGCGCGACATCATCCTCGATCCGAATGATCCCGAGGTCATCGAGGCGGCGCTGCGCGAGGGCATCAGCCAGGCCTGGCTGGAGGCGTGCCGACGCTCGCCGGTCTACAAGATGGTGATCGAGTGGCGGATCGCCCTGCCGCTGCACCCGGAGTTCCGCACGCTGCCGTCGCTGTTCTACGTCCCGCCGCAGAGCCCGGTGCGCAGCGCGCTGGCGGGCGATGGTGACGGCACTGCCTACGACATGGTCGAGACGCGCGGCGTGCTGCCGACGCTGGAGGAGTTCCGCATCCCCCTGGCCTATCTAGCCCAACTGCTGGCAGCGGGCAACGAGCAGGAGGTGCGCGTGGCGCTGGAGCGGCAACTGGCGGTCCGCGCCTATCGGCGGAGCCAGCGCGTAGAGGGCAAGGCCGATGCGACCATCCTCCAGCGCGTGGGCCTGACCGCTGAGCAGGCCCGGCAGATGCACCGCCTGCTGGCCATCGCCCACTACCACGAGCGGTTCGTGATCCCCACCACCCGCCGGGAGCGCACCGCCAACGCTCCCTACATCGAGCGTGGCTTCGCGGGGTTCGATGAGCTGGCGCCGACGGCAGCGCCGCGACGGCGTCAGGCCTTCCACGGCCAGCGTGCTGAGGTCGGGAGCTAAGCCGGAGCTAAGCCATGCCCACGCACGCGGACAACTGCCTCCAGGACGCTTACCTGCTCATCGCTGAGCTGCTGCTGCCGCCCAGCGAGCGCGATCGAACGCGGATCGGCGCGACGCTGGCCGTCGTCAGCCAAGGGCTGCCGGCGTTGGCGGAGATGCTGCGCAGCTTCATCGACCAGCCCGCGGCCTGGTCCGAGGATGAATACACCGCCACGCTCGAATTGGCGCCGCCCTGCCCCCTCTACACCGGGGCCTATCTCTTTGACGAGCCAAGCACCTGCCGCGGCGCGGGGCTGTCGGGGCGCAACGGCTACATGATTGAGCTGCGGCGGATCTACGAGCACTTCGGCCTGTTGCCGGCAAGCCGGGAATTGCCCGATCACCTGCCGCTGCTGGTCGAGTTCCTGGCCTTGAGTTTGACCCGCCAACCCAGGCAGGCCCAGCCGCTGCGGCGACGACTGCTCGAACGTCTGGTCATGCCCGCCTTGCCGCTGATGCGCAAACGCCTGCTCGAATACCAAAGCGTCTACGCCGACCTCATCGACGGCCTGGAGGCGGTCCTGCGGGTTGACCTGGAGCGGCTCAAAGACGTTCCCTTGCTCGAACCCGCCGACAAGCGGCCTCTAGCCGCGAGCGCGGGCGAGTTTCTGGATCGAACTCGGCGACCCCTGCCCGTGCTCGAAACCCGCCGGGCTGTGGCGGTCGCCCATCCACAATCACACAGGGGCTCAGGAGATAGCTCAAGATGAGCAAATTCCTCTGGGGCGTGTATCCCTACTTGTGCGCGGTTCTGTTCTTCGCGGTGCCGATTATCCGCATGTCCTTCCGGCCCTTCGCCTGGAGCACGCGGGCCAGCAGCCTGTTCAGCAAGCGATCGCTGGGCGTGGCCTCGCTGCTGATGCACTGGGGGCTGCTGACTGTCTTTGCCGGGCACCTGGCGGGGCTCTACGGCGGGCTGCTCGCCAGCCGCGGCGCGATCAACTTCTTTTTCTGGTCGGCGCTCGTCGGCGGATTCATGATCCTGGCCGGCTCCATCATCGCGCTGGTCCGGCGGATCGCCATCCCCGAAGTTCGCGCCATGAGCCAGGCCGAGGATTACATTATCCACCTGTTTCTAATTCCTATCGTCAGCCTGGCGCTGTACCAGGTGCTGGTGCATCGCATCTTCGGCATCGCTTACACCGCCAGCTCGTGGGTTG
Source organism: Phycisphaeraceae bacterium (assembly GCA_036381755.1). GTDB lineage: Bacteria > Planctomycetota > Phycisphaerae > Phycisphaerales > Phycisphaeraceae > DASVCG01. The sequence goes on from DASVCG010000337.1 coordinate 8,624, forward strand.
CCAGCCTATGGACTTTCAACCCCCAGCCCGAGCTGATGGACTCAGCCAGCCTCATCACCAAGCTGCACGTTTTCCTGGCGATGACCTTCTTCGCCTACTTCCCCTTCACCAAGCTCGTGCACTTCTGGACTTATCCGGTCAACTACTTCGCCCGCCCCTACCAGGCGATGCGGACGCCGCGGTACCGCTTCCAGCGCAGGTGGGAGTGGGCGCTGCGCAGCGATAAATCCTGGCTGATCTACGGCCTGGGGATGGTCGTCGTCGGGTTCGTGATTGCTGGGCTGATGCTGGGGCGGGCGATCCCCACTTCCGAGGTGATCGCCGCGTCCGTCGCGATGACGGTTCCCAGCCGCGCACCCGCGGGCGAACTGAGCGGATACCCGCTTTACGTGAGCCAGTGCGCCCGTTGTCACGGCCTTCAGGGGATGGGCGACGGCCCCGGCGCTGGGTCGCCCCTCTTCGCCCAGCCGCCACGCAATCTCGTGGAAGGGCAATACCGCTTCATTTCCACGACCAACGGCGTCGCCTCCGATGAGGACCTGGCCCGCACGATCCGCCAGGGCCTTGTGCCAGCGGGGATGCCCGCGTTCTCCCAGCTCAGTGATGCGCAGATCGATTCGCTCGTCCAGGTGCTGCGGGGCATGGCCGCCAGCCCACCGCCAGCGGCGCAGCCGATCGCGGTGCCCGCTCCACCCGCCCGGGTTGATCTTGTGGCGGGGGAACAGTTGTATCAGGCCAACTGCGCCGCTTGTCACGGCGATCAAGGGTATGGCGACGGCGTCGCGGGCAGCGTGCTGCCCATCCCGCCGCGTGACTTGACGCAGCCCTGGGTCTACAAAGCCGGCGCCGCTCCCCAGCAGGTCTACCGCCGCATCGCCGCCGGCGTGCCCCCATACATGCCGCCTCAGCACAGCAACCTGAACTCAGACGAAATCTGGGCGATTGTGCGATATGTCGAGTCGCTTCAGCGCGAGCCGTAGCAGCCGCGCGTGATCCGATTCAAGCTCGCCCCCACCCCGACCGGGCGGTGGATATCCCGCCGCCTGGTCGCTTTGCGCCTTATGCCGATCACCGATGCGACCAGCCCAGTTGCCGCTTGCCCTCCGCGGTCATCATCTGCGGCGACCACTTGGGCTCCCACACCAGCTCCACCTCCACCGCGTCGGTGCCGGGGCAGACCTGGCGGATACGCTGGTCGACCTCCTGGCGGATCATGCCGCTC
>DASVCG010000338.1:0-2443 GCA_036381755.1 Phycisphaeraceae bacterium
CAGCAGATCGAGGCGAAGCTGCATGAGACGCTGGGGACACGGCACGTGATCTGGCTGCCGGGCGGGATCGCGGGCGACGACACCGACGGGCACATCGATGATGTAGCGCGATTCGTCTCGCCGGACACGGTGGTGATCGCCTCAGCCCCGCCGGGCCACCCCGATCACGAGGCGCTGGCGCGGAATCGTGCTGCGCTCGAAGCGGCGCGCGACCAGGACGGCCGACGGCTCACCGTCGTGGACCTGCCCATGCCCGAGCCGATCAACTACAACTACCCGCCCGACCGCTTCGGCCCGGGCGGCCCGTCGCCTCTGCCCGCCAGCTACGCCAACTTCCTCATCACCAACGGCGCGGTGTTCGTGCCGGTCTTCAACCAGAAGCGCGACGACGAAGCCCTGCGCGTGCTCGGGCAGGTGATGCCCAGCCGAACCGTCGTGCCGGTGCGGTGCGACGCCCTGGTGGTGGGCCTGGGCGGCGTGCACTGCCTGAGCCAGCAGCAGCCCGCGGACGGGACTTGAGAACCGCCCCCTGCCGTCTGCCCTCTATTTCCCTCGGCGGCGCAGCATCAGCAGCGCGCCCAGGCCGATCATCCCCAGCGTCGCGGGCTCGGGGATGGCGCTGACCATGCCCAGCAGCTTTCCGGTGGGCCCCAGCGCTGGTTCGATACTGGCGATCTTGCGCCCCTGCAACACCTCCCAGGCGTCCATGTAGATGACGTTGCCCGCCAATTCGCGCAGCCACTGTGCGCGTTCGCGGCTGCGCGCCAGCTTCAGGAGTTGGTTGAACCGGGCCTCGGGGTCGCCGAGCACTTCTTTGGCGTACTTGTTGGCGCTCCAGCCGCCCTTGACCAGGGCGTTGTCGATCAGGTCGAACTCCTCAGCCAGGTGGGGGTGCACGACGATGAGGCTGCCGTCGTCATCCCAGTTGCGGAAGAGGTTGCTTCTGATCTTGACCGGCTTCCAGTTCGGGTGCGAGGAGACCTCACTCTCCGTGAGCATGGCCGCCCGTTCGCTGATGCTGTGCCGGTCCAGCAGGATGTTGAACTCGTAGCGTGAGCCGTTGCCCCGCTTGAGGTCGATCCCCCAGCCGCGGTGGAGGTTTTTCACGTTGGGGTCGATGTCGTCGGACTCCATCACCAGGTTGCGGACGACGGTGTGGTCTGCGGTGTTGGCGAACAGGCCGATGGCGTTGCGCCAGAAGGTGTTGCGCGCCACGGTGCCGCCGGGCCGAAGCTGCAGGCCGTGCGAGGCGCCGCGTGTGATGAGGTTGTCGCGGACCTCCACCCCGCCGTTGTCGGTTTGGATATAGAGGTTGTGGTTGAAGATCGTGCGTTCGCCGAGGCCGGACCGCCAGCCGTTGTGGTCGAAGAGGTTGCCCTCGATGAGCAAGCCCTGGACGCCGCTGGCGAACAGGCCCTGGGAGTGGCCCTCGCTGTTGTTGCGCGAATAGGCGTCTATGACGATGTTGCGTCGGACGTTGACGTCCTTGATCTGGGCCGTGCCGTTGTTGGACCAGGCTTGGAGGAGGATGTTGTCCTTGGCGCCGCGGACCAGGCAGTCCTCGATCAGGATGTTTTGCCCCTGGCCCACGAAGCGGATGCCGTTGATCGCGTGCTGGTCCTTGCCTGCGCCGGCGTCGGCCAGGAAGGCGATGCCGCGGATCGCGACGTGGTTGACCGTGCCCCTGCTGGACCACAGCGCCTGGCCGCTGCCGTCAGCGATGATCTTGGGCCGGGGCCCGTTGCCGTAGGTGCCCAGCACGATCGGCTGATCCGCGGTGCCGGACTTGCCCCACTTGAGCGTGCCGACCCATTGGTCGCCCGCCCGCAGCAGCATCTGGTCCCCGCGTCCGTTGCGCAGGCGCGAATACGCCTCCTCCAGCGTCTTGACCGGCGCGTTGACGGTGCCGGCGTTGCTGTCGTTGCCGAGCGAGCTGCTGACGTAGATGACCCGCGAGTTCGACGCCGGGGTCAGGTCGGTCCAGCCTCCCTTGCTGTAAGGGTCGCTCAGCGACGCTGCCGCTGCAGCCGATGCCGCCCCAAGCAACACCGCCAAGCTGCAGAATCCAAACCAGCTTAAGATCCTCATGGCGACCTCCCTGTTCCTCAATGGGCGCCGGCCCGACGTCCGCCGTCCAAGCCCGATGCCCTGCCCTCATGGCGCTTCAGGCGACGTTTTGGATCGCCCGGAGCGGTCTTCGTTGGTCTGATCCCATTCGCGGATAAATCCCCCCGCGGGTAGGTCGGTGCGGTTGGGCCTGCTCCCCCCAGGCGACGCTGGGGCGACGCCCTTCTGATGCCTGGCGGATCGCTTGACTCGTGACCGAGGAGCGGGGTGGGAAACGCCCGCCTGGCGCAAACCACGATATGAGCCCCCGTACATCCAAGCAAGCCGTCCTCAACCATCCCCCGCCCATGCTCCAGGACGAACTCCCCCGTCCAAG
>DASVCG010000339.1:0-12558 GCA_036381755.1 Phycisphaeraceae bacterium
CCAGCAGCGGGATGAAGAACCCCACGCGGTAGATGCCCAGCATCGCCAGCGTGAACAGGAGCTTGTTGCGAAGCTCCCGAATCCGCCACATGTTGATGAACGCTTGGAGCATGGAAACTTTTTGGGTTCCGGGGTTCTTCCGGGGATTTCGGAACTTCCGGGGCCGGGAAACTTCCGGGGGTCCGGGGGTCCGGGGGCCTTCCGGGGGATCGCTTGGAGCCGCGGATGAGCCCGCATCGGGATCACTTCGCGGCCCGGCGACCCCGACCAGGGATCACCCTGTCCGAAACCGGAAATCGTTCATTTTACGAAGCGACCGTCGCCGTGCCTCCTGCTTGCTCGATTTTCTCGCGGGCGGTCTTGGAAAATGCCGCCGCTGTCACTTGCAGCTTCTTGGTAATCTGGCCGTCGCCCAGGATCTTCACCGGCAGGCGGGTGTCGGGGATGAGCCCGGCCTTCACCAGCAGGTCGGGGCTGACCTGGGCCCCGTCCTGGAAACGGGCGTCCAGGGCGCGGAGGTTAACCACCGCATACTCGGTGCGGAACTTGAAGTTGGAGAAGCCCCGCTTGGGGATGCGGCGGAACAGGGGCATCTGGCCACCCTCGCGGCTGGCGCGGATCGACCCGGTCCAGCCCGACCGCGAGCCGGCGCCCTTGGCGCCCCGGCCGCAGGTCTTGCCGTGCCCCGAGGCGATGCCCCGGCCCAGGCGTTTGGCCTTCTTGTAGGCCCCCGCTTTGGGGGTGATTTCATGGATCATCATGGGAGGCGACCTCCTGCCCGCGGCGAATCCGCCAATGGGCAGCTTCAAATTCCTGATTTCGACTTATTCGCTGGATCCCTGCTGGGTCGGCTGGCTCTGCGACTCACCGCCAGCGGCCTGCTCCTGCTGCGGCGCTGCCTGAGGCTCCTGAGGCGCTGCCTGGGACTCCTGCTGGCTGGGGGCCTGAGCTTGGGCTTGGGCCTGGGCTTGAGGCTGGTCCCTTCGCGACCGGCGGCGCTGCTGGGGCGGCTCGCTCTTGCCCGCGCCGCTCCCGCCGACCTTGCCCGCCCGCCGGGCTGGTGCAGCCGAGGCTTCCTCCGCCCCGCTGCCCAGCGCCTCAGCGCGGAAGCGTCGGCCGGCTTCGAGCTTCTCCTCAACCTCCGTCTGGCCCAGATCCACCCCGCGGAGGCTAGCCACCTGCTCCTTGGTGCGCAGTTGCCCGAGCCCCTCGATCACGGCCTTGCACAGGTTCTTCTGGTTGGTGGAGCCATAGGCCTTGGTGAGGCAGTCCTGCACGCCGGCCATCTCCAGCACCGCGCGGACGGTCCCGCCGGCGATGACGCCCGTGCCCGGCGAGGCGGGCACCAGACGCACGCGCGAGGCGCCAAACTTGCCCGTGACCGGGTGCGGCAGCGTGCCCTCCTTGAGGGGGACGCGGAACAGCCTCTTGCGGGCGTCCTTCTGGGCCTTCTCGATGGCGGCGGGGACGCCCGGCGCCTTGCCGTAGCCGATGCCCACGTTCCCCCGGCGGTCGCCGACCACAACCAGGGCGCCGAAGCTGAAACGCCGACCGCCCTTGACGACCGCCGCGGTGCGGTAGATGCCCACGGTGGTGGACTCGAGGGACTGCGTGTCTTCCAGGAGTTCTGCCATGTTGATGAGCCTTACTTGCTGCGCGCTGCCCGGGGCGGCGCGGGCGATCAGAATCTTAGGCCGCCCTCACGGGCCGCATCCGCCAGCGCCTTGACCCGCCCGTGATACTTGAACCCGTTGCGGTCGAACCGGACCTGCTCGACGCCCGCTTCGCGGGCCTTCTGGGCCAGGATCTTGCCCACTTCCTTGGCGGCCTCGACGTTGCCGCCCTTGGGCAGATCGGCCTGGAGCGTGCTGGCGGAGGCCAGCGTCCGACCGGCCATGTCGTCGATCACCTGGGCGTACAGGTGCTTCTGGCTGCGATAAACCGTCAGCCGCGGGCGATCGGGCGTGCCGATCACGCGCTTGCGGATGCCGGCCTTGCGCCGGGAGCGTCGCACTGTCTTGAGCTTGTTCTTGTCCATGTCTGCGTCTCGTCCACCGCACCGGGCCTGATTCTTTGCTGAATCTATCTCCTGGGCCGATCCGGGTTATGGGCATTAGCCGCCGCCGGCGAATGCCTTGCCCTGCTTGCGGATGATCACCTCATCAGCGTACTTGATGCCCTTGGCGTTATAAGGCTCGGGCGGCCGGTGGGCGCGGATGCGGGCAGCGACCTGCCCCACCAACTGCTTGTCCGGGCCGCTGACCTTGATGCGGTTCTGCTGCACCTCGACCTTGACCCCCGCGGGGATCTCGACGAAGCGGGTGTCCGCATAGCCGACGGTGAGGGCGACCTGGTTGCCCTGCACGCGGGCGGACCAGCCCACGCCGTTGACCTCCAGCTCCCTGCTGAAGCCCTGGGTGACGCCGTGGATCATGTTGGCGATCAGGGCGCGGGTCAGGCCGTGCATGGCCCGGGCGGTGCGGGAGTCGTCCCGCCGCTCGACGATCACTTTGTCGTCCTCGACGCGGACGGTCACCTCGGGCCGATGGGTGTAGGCGAGCCGGCCGTTCTTGGCCTCCACCACGACATCCCGGCCGCTGATCGACACCTTCGCGCCGCTGGGGATGGGAACAGGTTGTTTGCCGATACGAGACATCGATTCGCTTCCGAGCTTGAGGGTTCCCGGTTCACTCCACGGTGCACAGCAGCTCGCCGCCGACGTGCTGCTGCCGGGCCTGCCGGTCCGAGAGCACGCCGCGGGAGGTGCTGACGATGCTGATGCCCAGGCCGGCCAGGGGGCGGGGCAGGTCGTCGACCTTGCGGTAGACCCGCCGACCGGGCTTGCTCTGCCGCTTAAGGTCGTGGAACAGCCGCTCGCCGTTGGGGCCGTAGCGCAGCTCGATCCGCAGGATGCCCTGCCGGCCGTCGTCGATCACCGAGTAGCCGGCGATGTAGCCCTCCTGCTGGAGGACCTGGGCGATGCCGGCGCAGACCTTGCTGTGGCGGCAGTCGACGCGCTTGGCCTTGTTGCGGACCGCGTTGCGGATCCGGGTGAGCATGTCAGCGATCGGATCGCTCAGTGACATTCCAAATAGCTCCTCGCCATTAGCCTTGGCCTGCCGGGGAGGGGCCCCTTCTGAGGCGCCCCGCGCCGCGGCGCGTTCACCAGGACGCCTTCCGCATGCCCGGCACCTTGCCCTGCAAGGCCAGCTCCCGCAGCTTGATCCGCGAGAGCTTGAACTTGCGATACACCCCCCGGCTGCGGCCTGTCAGGGCACAGAGGCTGCGCAGCCGCGTGGGGCTGGCGTCACGCGGCAGACGCTGAAGCGCCGCGTAATCGCCCTCCTCCTTGAGCTTCCTGCGCAGCTCGGCGTACTTCTGCACCGTTCGCTGCACCCGCTTCATCCGTTCCAGGGTGGATTTCGATGCCATCAACCAATCTCCATGACCCCGCTGATCCCCGGCTTCACCGGGACCGGCTGGGGAATCTCATCAACCGCCGCGGCCCTCACGCCCCTCCTGCTTGACGAACGGCCAGCCCATCTCCTCCATCGCCGCCTTGCTCATCGCGTCCGTGCTGTTGCGGAACACCAGCGTCACGTGCATGCCGTGGATGAACTGGGCGTTGGCCATGTCCACCTCCGGGAAGATGCCCTGCTCCTGGACGCCGAAGGAGTAGTTGCCCCGGCCGTCGAAGCTCTTGACGCTCAGGCCGCGGAAGTCCTTGATCCGCGGGATCGCCAGCGTGATGAGCCGGTCGAGGAACTCCCACATCCGGTCGCCCCGGAGGGTGACCATCGCCCCGATCTCATACCCCTCGCGGACCTTGAAGTTCGACACGGACTTCTTGGCCTTGACCATGACCGGCTTCTGGCCGCTGATGAGGGCCAGGTCGCTGATCACCTGCTCGCGGGCCTTGGGGTTGAGCTTGGCGCCTTCGAGCTGCTTGCCCAGGCCCACGGTCAGGATGATCTTCTCCAGCCGCGGCATGGCCAGACGGTTGCGGATGCTGAACTCCTGCTGGAGCCGCTTGGCCACGCGGTCGTGGTACAGCGCCTTGAGCCTGGGCGTGATGGTGGGTGTGGCGGCTTGAATCATGGCTTTGCTGTCCTGCATCATCCTGGCGGGCTACCGGGAAACACCAGCGGCCCCGCGCAGCTAGCTCCTGGCTTTACGCAGCTCCGGGCCGATCGCCTGCCCCCCGCGGACGGCGACGCGCACCTTGGCGCCGTCGGGGCGGGCCTGGAACCGCACCCGCGTGGGCTTGCCGTCCGCCGCGGGCATGACGTTGGAGATGTGAATAGGCATCTCCTTGGTGATGGTGCCGCCCTGCGGGTTGTTCTGGCTGGGCCGCACGTGCTTGGTGTGCACGTTGACGCCCTCCACGATCACACTGTCCTTCTGGGGCAGGACGCGGAGCACCTTCCGGGGCGTGTAGTCACGGACCTTGCGCCCGTCGGGCAGACGGCGCTTGCTCCCGTCGCCCGCGATCACAATGACCATGTCGCCTTTGCGTACATGTCGTGGCATGGTTCTGATCCAAATCCTCTAGCCGTCTGGAATCCTGCGATTCAGCCTCTTCGGCAGCCGGCGTCCAGCCGCCCCGGCGACGTCCGCCTCAAACAACCTCCGACGCCAGGGAGACGATCTTCATGTAGTTTTTCTCACGCAGCTCGCGGGCCACGGCCCCGAAGATGCGCGTGCCCTTGGGGTTGCCTTCATCGTCGATGAGCACCACCGCGTTGCGGTCGAACCGCACGTAGCTGCCATCGGTCCGGCGGACCGGGTAGCGGGTGCGGACCACCACGGCCTTGACGATGCTGCCGGTCTTCATGTCGCTGCCGGGCACCGCCTTCTTGACCGAGCAGATCACCCGGTCGCCCACGGTGGCGGTGCGGCGGGTGAACTTGCCCCGCGCGGTGGACCCGCCCAGCACGCGGATCACATACGCCTCGCGTGCTCCGGTGTTGTCCGCCACATCGACTCTGGATTCGGCTTGAATCATAGCTGCCACCTCTTGCCGCAGGCCGGCCCATCATCAACGGCTGCTCGGCCCGCCTCTTAACCCCGGCCCCCGGAAGTCTCCCCGGAACACCCCTCCGGCTGGACGCCCTCGCGGCCCTGGGCCGCTGGGGCTGGGGCAAAACTCCGCTTAGCTGCTGACCTCCTCCGTGGCCAGGGTCGCCGCTGCTGCGGGCGCTTCCCGGACCACTCGCACCAGCCGCCAGGCCTTGGTCTTGCTGATCGGCCGGCACGGTGAGATCTCCACCAGATCGCCCTGCTTGCTGGCGTTCTTGGGATCGTGCACCTGGTATTTGGCCTGCCGCTTGAGGTACTTGCCGTACTTGGAATGCCTGGCCTGGTAGTCGACGACGACGGTGCGGGTCTTGTCCCGCTTGTCGCTGGTGACCACGCCGACCTTGACGCGGCTGAGCCGCCGGGCGGGGCTGTTGGGTTGGGTCTGGCTGGCCGCTGCGGTCATGACGAGGCCTCCTGAAGCTGCCTCGCGCGCTGCTCGGTGAGCAGGCGGGCGATATCCCGGCGGAGGTTGCGCAATTGCCGGGGGTTCTCCAGCTTCTCCGTCACCGCCTGGCTGCGCAGCTCGAAGAGCCGCTTGCGCAGGCGGGCGCATTCCTCCTTGATTTCTTGATCCGACAACTTGTGCACTTCACTGGCTTTCATGTCGTTGTCATCCCACGTCCCAAGCGGCCGACGATCGGCCCGGCCTCAGGCGTGACGCCGCTCCACGAACCGGCAGCGGAACGGCAGCTTGTGCGCCACGCGCACGAACGCCTGCCTGGCCACGTCGCGCGGCACGCCGGTGATCTCGTACACCACCGTCCCCGGCTTGACCCGCGCCGCCCAATACTCCGGCTCGGCCTTGCCCTTGCCCATCCGCGTCTCCAACGGCTTCTTGCTGATGGGCTTGTCGGGGAACACCCGCACAAACAGCTTGCCCTCACGGCTGACGAACTGGCGGGCGGCGACGCGGCCGGCCTCGATCTGCCGGGCCGTCAGCCACCCCCCTTCCACCACCTGCAAGCCGTACTCGCCGAAGGCCACGTAGTTGCCCCGCGAGGCGTTGCCGCGGAGCTTGCCACGCTGCTGCTTGCGAAACTTGACTCGTTTGGGCATCAACGCCATGGCTTGATCTCAGTCCAAAGTCCGAAGTTCGAAGTTCAAAGCCCAAAACCGCCGCCTGCGTCCGTCGCCCCACACCGGGCGGCGTCATTACCGCCTGCCGCGGGCCCTGGGGCGGGCGCCAGCCGCCTTGGACTCGACCTCCGACTCCTGAAGCTCGCTGTACATCCCGTGGTAGATCCACACCTTCACGCCGATCGAGCCGTACGTCGTGAAGCTCTCGGCAAAGCCGTAGTCGACGTTGGCCTGGAGCGTCTGAAGCGGGATCGACCCGACGCGGACCTCCTCGGTCCGGCTCATCTCGTGGCCGCCCAGCCGGCCCGAAAGCTGAATCTTGACACCCTTGGCGCCGGCGTTGACCGCGGCGTCGGCCTTCATCTTCATCACCCGCCGGAAGCTCGCCCGCCGCTTGAGCTGCTCAGCGATGCTCTCCGCGATGATCTGGGCGTCGGCGTCGGGGTTGGGGATCTCGATGCAGCTAATCGAGACGTTGCGGCCGGTCAGCTCCTGAAGGTCGCGCGTGAGCTGGTCGATCTCAGCACCCTTGGGGCCGATGACCAACCCCGGCCGGGCCGTCTTGATGATGACCTTCAGCTCCTCGCGGGTCCGCTCAATATGGATGTCGCTGACAGCGGCAAACGGAGGCTGGCGGTTGAGCCGCCGATCGCAGTACCGGCGGATCTTCTCGTCCTCCACCAGCAGCTCGCCGTACAGCGCCTTGGGGGCGTACCACCGGCTCTTATGCGGCTCGGTGATGCCGACGCGGAACCCGAATGGATGTACTTTCTGTCCCATGTTGCTCTCGTTGCGCTTCAGGGCGGGCCCTGGCCCCGCCGGCTGTCATGCCTGGCCTTTCACCGCTCGTCCACCGTCACCGTAATGTGGCTGGTGCGCTTCAGGATCGGGTGCGCTCGACCGCGATCCTTGGGCTGCCAGCGCTTCATCGTGGGGCCTGAGTCGACGCGGGCGTCGGTGACCACCAGCCGACGCACGTTGGCCTCGGCCTGGTCGGCGTTGTGGTAGGCCGCCTTCAGGGCAGCCCGGAGGAACACCGCGCCGCGCTTCTTGGACAGCTCCAATTGCGTCATGGCCTCCTCGAACGACCGACCACGGATGAGGTTCACCAGCGGCCGAACCTTCGACGGGCTGATGCGTGCGCCTCGGTGGGTGTTGGTGTACGGCATGTCCTGCATCTCCGCCGGGCCTTTCACGAAGCGGCCCGGCTGATCCTTTCATCCTTCATCCATCACGCCCGGCCCGCGGTGCGCTGCGCCTTGGTGCCGGCGGTGTGCGCCCGGAAGGTCCGCGTGGGGCTGAACTCACCCAGCTTGTGCCCGACCATGTCCTCCGTCACGAACACGGAATGAAAGATCTTCCCGTTGTGCACCAGGAACGTGTGCCCGACGAATTCCGGGACGATCGTGCAGGCGCGGGCCCAGGTCTTCACGGGCTCGCGCTTGTTCTGCTGGTTGAGCTTCTCGACCTTGCGGTAAAGCTTCAGGTCGACGTAGGGTCCTTTTTTCAAGCTTCGCGCCATGGTCGCGGCCTTCCTGCTCCGCCGGGCGATCGATCCGAACGCCCGGGCGGCCCGATTACCTTAGCTTCAACTGCCCGTACCGCTTGCTGATGCGTCGGCGGATGATCCGCTTGTTGGACGCCTTGCCCGGCTTGCGGGTGGGCCCGCCCTTGGCCAGCACGCCTGTGCGGGACGCCGGCGGGCGGTTGCCCTTGCTGCGGCCCTCACCGCCGCCCATCGGGTGCACGTGGTGCGCCTTGGCCACACCGCGGACGTGCGGCCTGCGGCCCAGGTGACGGTTGCGCCCGGCCTTGCCCAGCCTGACGTTGGCGTGGTCGAGGTTGCCGACCTGCCCGATGGTCGCCCGGCAATCAAGCGAAATCTGGCGAATCTCGCCCGAGGGGAACACCAGCGTCGCCCAGCGGCCTTCCTTATTAGTAAGGCGGGCGTAGCTGCCTGCGGCACGGCACAACTGCCCGCCGCGCCCGGGTACCAATTCAATGTTATGCACGCTCAGGCCCGCGGGGATGGCCCGCAGCGGCATGGCGTTGCCGGTCTTGGGCTCGGCGGCGCCGGCGGAGGACATCACCGTCTCGCCGTCGGTCAGGCCCAGGGGAGCCAGGATGTAGCGCCGCTCGCCGTCTTCATACTCCAGCAGGGCGATGTTGCAGCTACGGTTGGGGTCGTACTCGATGCCGATCACGCGGGCGGGAACGTCGTCCTTGTCGCGCCTGAAGTCGATGACGCGGTAACGCCGCTTGTGACCCCCGCCTCGGCCCTGGCTGGTGATGACGCCGTGGTGGTTCCGCCCGCCGGTCTTGGACAAGGGGCGAAGCAGCGACTTCTGGGGCGCGGTCTTGGTCAACTCCACCCGGAGGTTGACCGAGGCGTTGCGCCGCCCGGGGCTGGTCTTTTTGTAGATGCGGATCGCCATGATGCCATTCCGCCCGTCGGCCCTGGTGGGTCCAGGCGGCTCCTTCCCAAGCTAGAACAAATCGATCCGGTCGTCCTGGTGCAGCTCCACAATCGCCTTCTTCCAGTCGGAGGTCTTGCCCTGGCCGAAGCGGGTGCGGAAGTAATGCCCCTTGCGGACCTGCGTGCGCACCTTCTGAACCCGCACGTTGTAAAGGGCCTCAATGGCCTGCTTGATCTGGGGCTTGTCGGCCCGCGGGTCCACGGCGAAGGCGTAACGGTTGTGCCGCTGGGACTCCCAGGTGCTTTTCTCGGTGATCAGCGGCCGCTTGATGACGGTGCTGGCTTCCATCAGGAGACCACCTCCTCCGCCTGGCGACGAGCCGAGGCGGCCTGGTCAGCAATGCGGTTCAAGTATGCCTCAAAGGCCGCCTGCTCAGCGAGCAGGTAGCGGTGATTGAGCAGGTCGAACGCGTTGAGGCGGTCGATCTGGGTGAGGCTGACGTCTTGAATATTGGCAGCGGAACGGGCCTCGTGGCCACGGGTATCAGCAAGGGCGATCAGGCAGGAGCGGTCGATTTTGAGGGCTTGCAGAAGGGCGTTGAACTGCTTGGTGCTGGGCTGGTCGAATTGGAGCGAATCGATGAGCTTGATCTCGCCGTCGACGGCCTTGGCCAGCAGGGCGTTGCGGTTGGCCAGGCGGCGCATCTGCCTGGGCATGTCCTGTCGCCAGGAGTGCGGCCGCTTGGCGTGGGCGTGGGCCCCGCCGCGGAGGATGTTGGAGTTGAGGTCGCCCCGGCGGGCGTTGCCGGTGCCCTTTTGCCGGTAAAGCTTGCGGGTGGAATGGGATATCTCGTGCCTGGCCTTGGTCTTGGCCGACCCCAGCCGGCGGTTGGCGTGGTAGCGCGTGTAGGCCTGCTTGAGCAGCACCGGGCGGACCTCACCGCCCAGGAGCCGTTCATCCACCTGGACGCGGCCCACCACCTGGCCAGACGAGTTGTGTACCGGAATCTCGATCATGTCTGTCACCTACGGTGCCGCTTAAGCACGGCATGCGTTGGAACGCCGCCAGGGACCGGCCCAAACGGGCCTGATCAACTGGTACCCCGCGACTCGGCTGGATCACCGATTTGTCGCGGCGTGGCAGTATCGGGGACAGGAAGCCAGGGATCAGGAGCCGGAGGCCAGCCATCCCAACCTGCGGACGGCCTTCACTTGCACCCCTATTTGCTGCCGCGGCCCTTGACTCGCCGGATTTCCAGATCCTTTCCCGACTTACGACGCCTTGGCCAACTTGGCCTTGCGCTTATAAAGCCTGACTGCCTCCCGAACCATCAAAAACCCTTCCCTGGCTCCGGGGACCGGCCCCTTGACCAGGAGGAGGTTGTTTTCTTTGTCGATCCCGACCACGGGCAGGCTGCGGACGGTGACCCGCTCATCACCCATGTGGCCGGCCATGCGCTTGCCCTTCTTGGGCCTGCCGGAGAAGCCGCGGTTGCTGGCGTAGCCTGAAAGCGAGCCGGGGGAGCGGTGCTTACGCTCCGTGCCGTGGCTGGCGGGCTGGCCCTTGAAGTTGTGCCGCTTCATGGTGCCCGCGTAGCCCTTGCCCTTGCTCGTCCCGATCACGTCAACGAACTTAACTTCCTCAAAAGCCTCGACCGTGACGGCCTGGCCAAGCGTGTAATCGCTTGACTCCCCCTCCTTTAAGCGGAACTCGCGATGGAACCGCCTGGGGGACAGGCCCGCCTTGGCGTCGTGCCCGATCAGGGGGAACGTCGAGTTCCGCGCCTTGATCTCCTCGTAGGCCAGTTGGACGGCCTCGTACCCGTCGGCCTGGACGGTCTTGACCTGGCTGACGTGGCAAGGGCCGGCCTGGATGACGGTGACGGGGACGTTCCGCCCCTCCTGGTCAAACAGGCGGGTCATGCCGATCTTACGACCCAGAATCGCCGCGGGCATCTGCACTCAACCTCCCGGGGGGCCTACTTTTAGGCGAATCGTGGCGGCTGCCAGAGGATCACGCCCCCGCTTGATTGCCGGTTCAACTTTTAAGGTCCCAACCTCAGGGCCCAGCGTCTGCGACGCCCGCGGCCCGGCCTGGCACCTCTTTACGCTACGCCTTGATCTTGACGAACACGCCCGCGGGCACCACCAGGCGGTTGAGCGCCTCGACGGTGCGGGCGTTGGGCTCCTTGATGTCGATGATCCGCTTGTGAGTGCGGATCTCGAACTGCTCTCGGCTCTTCTTATCAATGTGCGGGCTGCGCAGCACGGTGTACCGCTCGATCCGCGTGGGCAGCGGCACGGGGCCCGACACCTTGGCGTTGGTGCGCTTGGCGTGGTCGACGATTTCCTTCGCCGAAGCGTCCAAGGCCTGGTGGTCGTAGGCCTCCATCCGGATGCGAATCTTACCCGCCGTCATGCCGATCGCCTCAAGTATCCCGGTCAGTCAAAAACACCCCCTGGCGTCCAGGGGGAGCCCAATAGTCTAACCATGCCCGGGAGGTTGTCAATTCCAGTCCCAGGGCGGTCCCGCCCGCGGCCGTTCACTCCGAGCGGGTCACCTCGTCCAGGACATGCTCTTCGACGTAAATGGGCACTTCCGAAGCGGCGCCCAGGGCGATGGCGTCGCTGGGGCGCGAGTCGATGTCCACCACCTCGTCGCCCTTGCGCAGGTGCAGGCGGGCGTAGAAAGTGTGGTTGCGCAGGTCGTTGATGACCACTTTTTCCAGGTGATAGCCCAGCTTTTCGATGACGTTGGCCAGAAGCTCATGGGTTTGGGGCCGGGGCGGCTCCTGGCCCATGAGCCGCCGCTCGATGGCCGCGGCTTCGTTGAGGCCGATGACGATGGGAAACGTGCGCTCGCCGTCCACTTCGCGCAGCTCGACGATGTGGGTGTCGTCGGTTTCGCGGATCAGGATGCGTGCCAGTTCGACGCGGACCGCCATAACCGCTCCTTCGGATTGCTGCGCACGCCCATCACGCGGGGCGAAGGCTGAGCCGCCTTGCGGCTACACATGCCGCCCGTCTGCTGATCGAAGCCCGCGGCGTCCTGGCCGGGGCGTGCCGGCTGCTGGATGCGCCCGCTGCGGGCGTGTGCTGAGCCATTGTAGACAGCAGTCGGCGTCAAGACCGGCGGATCAAGGCGGCGTAGCCTCCATCATGATACCGCTGCCCCTGGCCATCGGGGAAGGGTTGCTCTTCCCGAAGGATCTGCCCGCCCACCTGCTGCGCCAGCCAGCGGGCCTGGTGCTGGTTTTCCTCAGCCTCGATGCTACAGGTGCTATAGAGGATGTGCCCGTCTGGGCGAACCGTACGGGCAGCCTGGGTGAGAATCTGGCGTTGCAGCTTCAAAAGCTGGTCCAGGCTTTGACGGTTGAGCCGGTAGCGCGCTTCGGGCCGACGGGCCAGCACGCCGGTGTTGGAGCAAGGCACGTCCACCAAAAGCAGATCCACCTGCTGACGCAGCGCCTGCTGTGGCGAAACCGCCTGCACATGAGGCAGCTCGCGGGCCAGCTCTTCCAGGTGCTGCCTGCGGTCGGCGTGCGGATCGGTGGCCCAGACGCGGGCCTGGGGGTGCTCTAAAGCCAGTTGGCGCGTCTTGGTGCCGCGCCCGGCGCAATAGTCCAACGCGGTCCGGATAGACAGCCCCCGGCACAAAGCCACAGCCTGGGCGGAAGCGGGGTCCTGCACCCGACGCGCCACATGGCCCGCCAGGAACGCGGTCAGCTCCGTGTGCGTCCCCTGCCAAACGATGAACCCTGCCTGCTCGTGCGCATGCCAGGGGCCTGCGGAGGAGTCCTGATCAAATCCTTCCTCCACCGCGACGATGACGGGCGGTGTGCGGACGCCCTGGCGGGCATAGGCGGTAGCGCGATCGAGCCCGAACGCCTCGATCCACCGCTTGAGCAGGAACGGCGGATGGCTCGTAGCCACAGCCAGGTGGCGCACGGGTTGCGTTGGATCGGGCAGGCACGGCTGAGCGAGGA
>DASVCG010000340.1:0-3915 GCA_036381755.1 Phycisphaeraceae bacterium
GCGGATGCTCGCTGGCCTGTTCGACCGCGGCGGCCCAGGCGAGGATTTCCGCTTCGCTTGCAGCGCCATCCGCAAGCACTTCGGTCACGGAGGGTTTGCCGACGGTGATCGTGCCGGTCTTGTCGAGAGCGATCCATTCCACCTGGCTGAGCCGCTCCAGGTGCAGCCCGCCCTTGAACAGCACGCCGCGCAGCGCCGCGCGGGCGATGGCTGAGAGCACCACCGCCGGCGCGCTGGCCACCACCGCACAGGGCGAAGTCGCCACCAGCAGCACCATCGCCTGGTAGAACGCGTCAGCCACCTGGCGGTCGCGCACCAGCCACGACCCCACGAACACCACCGCCGCGGCGCCGAACACCCCCAGCACGTAGGGCCGCTGCCAGGACTCCACCAGCCGCTGACTGGGCGTTTTTTCCGATTGCGCCTCCTGCACCAGGCGGATGATCCGCTCCAGCGTCGTGTCCTCAGCCGCGCGCGTCATCCGCACCAGCACGCTGCCCTGGCCGTTGATCGTGCCGGCGAAGACCGCGTCCCCCGGCGACTTTTGCACCGGCAGGCTCTCGCCGGTGATGGTGGACTCATCCGCCCAACTGGCGCCCTCGATCACCTCGCCGTCGACGGCGAAGCGCTCCCCCGGCCGGACGCGCACGATGTCGCCCACGCTCAGCGTTTCGACGGGGACGGTTTGATCCTGGCCATCGCGCACCAGGGTCGCTTCGCGCGGGCGGAGCTGGACCAGCGCGCGGATGGAGCGCGTGGTGCGGTACATCGCGTAGGATTCCAGCGCGCCGCTGAAGGAGAAGAGGAACAGGAGGCCGGCGCCTTCGACCCAGTCGCCGATGATCGCTGCGCCCGCCGCGGCTGCGATCATGAGGGAATCGACGGTGATCTGCCCGGATCGGATCGCCGCGATCATCGCCACGGTGGGCCCGGCGCCTCCCGCCAGGTAAGCCAGCGCGAACGCTGTCAGCCCCGCGGGGCTTTGCGCGCCGAACCACCAGCCGATCAGCGTGCCGGCCAGGCACACCGCCACCAGCACCGCGGGCAGCACGGGCGGGCGGCCTCGGAGCTGCCTTCCCGCGGACGACACCGATGCCCCCGCGGCTCCCACTGCTCGCGTCGCTGGTGCCTCTGTCGCCGCTTCAGCCACCGCCGCTGGTGAGGATGTCTTGATCGGGTTCAGCAGCCGGCTCCTTGTCGCCCCTTGCCCCCCATCCGCTGGGTTCCAATATCATAGATCGGCCAAAATGCACAGCAGGGGGCGGATATGGGTGATGGGCCCCCCTCACCCTACCCTCTCCCCCGTAGCGGGGGAGAGGGCCTATTAACGCACCCTCGCCTTTTGATGCAGCTCCAGCCGCGCTCCCGTTGGGGGCGGGCTATTGGATGTAGTTCCATCCGTGCGCCCACTGGAGGCGGGCTTTTAGGAATCCTCAATCTTTAACCCTCAATCCCTCTTTGCCTTCTCTGTGTCTCTGTGCCTCTGTGGTTTTCCAACTCCTGCCCGCTGCCGTCTGCCCCCTGCCCTCTATATCTTGCAACAGTGGGGCAGGTCTCCTATGCTCGTATCGTGCGTTCGCCAGGGGCGCTCCGCCCGGGGTGGTGTTGGGCGGGGCTGAGAGAGAACCCTTGGAACCTGATCGGCCATCGCCGCTGAGCGGGTGAGGCTATGCGGCCTTGCCAAGCCTGCGGCAGAGCCGCGTAGGGAGGCGAACCTCGGCGCGCATCAACCCGTCTTGCTGCGCCGTTGAGGGGCTTCCCTGCCCGGTTCATAGGAAAAGGGAGCCGCCTCATGATCCAGTCCAGCGATCGATCTGCCGATACCGCCCGCGCTTATGAGCTTCCGCCGGTGGGTGGCAATCCCGGCAGCACGCCTGACGTGACCACGCCCGGCAGCTTCGCCTGTCCGCCCCGCATCGCCCCGGGCGCTCGCGGCGCGTACACCTTCAGCTCGCCCGATATGCCGGGCATGCCCAGCGTCAGCGACAAGACCGCGTGGGACTTTCTGCCCGACGGCTGGTCCACCTGGGAGGAGGACGGCCCGGAGGCTGCGCCGCTTTTCCAGGGCCGCGAGGCGTCTGACGACCGCTTTGAGCAGGTCGCCTTCACGCAGGGCGACGGCACCCGCCGCACGGTGCGCTACCCGCGCGGCTTTACGCCCAGCACGCAGCTTGAGTATGCCCGCCTGGGCGTTGTCACGCCGCAGATGCAGCGCGTCGCCCAGCGGGAGGGGCACCTGAGCCCCGAGCAGGTGCGCGACGAGGTGGCTGCGGGCCGCATGGTCATCCCCGCCAACAAGGTGCACCTGTCGTATCGGCTGGACCCGATGAGCATCGGCCGGGCGAGCAAGACCAAGATCAACGCCAACATGGGCGCCAGCCCCGTCAGCTCCAGCACGCAGGAGGAGCTGGAAAAGCTCGAGTGGGCCATCCGCTGGGGCGCCGACACGGTGATGGATTTGTCCACCGGCGGCAACCTCGACCAGTGCCGCGAGGCGATCATCCGCCACAGCACCGTGCCCATCGGCACCGTGCCGATCTACGCGATGATCATCGGCCGAAAGATCGAGGACCTCACCGAGGAGGTCATCCTCGACGCCATCCGCCACCAGGCGCAGCAGGGCGTGGATTACTTCACCATCCACGCGGGCATTCTTTATGAGCACCTGAAGCTAGCGAAGAACCGCCTGATCGGCCTGGTTTCGCGTGGCGGGTCGCTCCTGGCCAAGTGGATGCTCCACCACCGCCAGGAGAACCCCATGAACACCGCGTGGGAGAAGATCTGCCAGATCATGCGCGAGTATGACGTGACCTTCAGCATCGGCGACGGCTGCCGACCCGGCGGGCTGGCCGACGCCACCGACGCGATCCAGTTGGCTGAATTGGTCGAGATCGGCCGCTTGACCGAGCGCGCCTGGCGTCAGGGCGTGCAGGTGATGGTCGAGGGCCCCGGCCACGTCCCGTTCGACCAGATCGAATACAACATGAAGCTGGAGCGCAAGCTCTGCCACGGCGCGCCGTTCTATGTGCTGGGCCCGCTGGTGACGGACATGTTCCCCGGCTACGACCACATCACCAGTTGCATCGGCGCCACCGCAGCGGCCTACCACGGCGCCGCGATGCTCTGCTACGTGACGCCCAAGGAGCACCTGGGCCTGCCCAAGAAGGAGGACGTCAAGCAGGGGTGCATCGCCTACAAGATCGCGGCCCACGCGGCGGACGTCGCCCTGGGCATTCCGGGGACGCGCGACCGCGACGATGAATTGACCAAAGCCCGGGCCGCCCTCAACTGGGAGAAGCACTTCGAGCTGTCCTTCGACCCCGACACCGCCCGGGCCTACCACGACGAAGACCTGGACGTGGACACCGATTTCTGCGCCATGTGCGGCCACGACTGGTGCAGCGTGCGGATCAGCAAGGAGATCCAGGAGTGGTCCAGCGGCAAGGACGCGGACTACCAATGGGACAAGCCCCAGCGGTCCGCGGCGCTGACGCCCCAGCAGCAGGAGATCCTGCGCCAGCGCGGCTACCTCAAGCCCGAGGAGATCCACAAGCTGGCCAGCAAGACCCAAAAAGCCCTCGCTGGGGACGGGCGCTCCAAGGCCTCCTGCCACAGCGACTACACCGATGCCGAGACAGCCAGGAAAATCCAGCAGGAAAAGCTGGTCCAGCTCGACGTGCGCCCCGCCCTGGGGCTGAGCAAGAACGACTCGGTCATTTGATGAGGGGCTGAGGATAAGAGATAGGGGACGGGGAGCTGAAGATTGCGGGTTCTTAACCAATTAGTCCTCTCCCCCCAAAGGAGGAGAGGACTTTTGATATGCAGCCCCGGCCTCGATTGGCGACGCTGATTCTTCTAAATCCTGCTGTCTGCCGCCTGCCCGCTGCCCTCTATTCCGGGCCGTCTGGTCGCGAA
>DASVCG010000341.1:0-6730 GCA_036381755.1 Phycisphaeraceae bacterium
ACCGCTGCCGAATCCGACCGCCAGCGCCATCCACCCCGGCGACAAGATCGTGCTGTTCCTGGGCCGGATCACCATGCAAAAAGGCCCTGAGTATTTCGTCGCCGCAGCCAAGAAGGTGCTGGAGAAGTTCGACCGGGTCAAGTTCGTCGTCGCCGGCGCAGGCGACAGAACGCCCGACGTCATCGAGCTGGCGGCGCGCGAAGGGTTAGGCGCCAAGGTCATCTTCACCGGCTTCCTGCGCGGCCAGGACGTGCAGCGCGTGTTCCGCATGGCCGACGTGTACGTGATGCCCAGCGTCAGCGAGCCTTTCGGCATCGCGGCGCTGGAGGCGATCCGCCACGAGGTGCCGGTGATCGTCTCCAAGACCAGCGGCGTCAGCGAGGTGCTTCAGCACGTGCTGAAGGTGGATTTCTGGGACGTGGACGAGATGGCCAACAAGATCATCGCCGTGCTGCGCCATCCCCCGCTGGCCTCGACGCTGCGGCATAACGCCGACATCGAGGTGCGCCGGCTGACCTGGGACGACGCCGCTGCCCAGTGCCAGCGCGTCTACCGCGACGCCCTCGCGGTCATGCCCCGCTGAACCGCCTTTCGCTTCCGCTTCCCGCTCAAGTCGCCCATCCTCTTTTCGCTCTGAGCGCTCAGCTTCATGCCGCGGCGTCGTGTCCGACTTGAGCCCGTTGGCGGTTTCCAGTATCACTGGACCTTCTTTCATTCTCGAACGCCGCCAGGAGCGATTCATGCACATCGGCCAGGACAAGCACCGTTACGAATGGGCCGAACACTGGGTGCGGATCCCCGACACCCCCACCGGCCGGGCCAGCGGCCGAACCCACGGCGTGGCGGTTTCCGAGTCCGGCAACGTCATCGTCTTTCACCAGGCCAACCCCGCGGTGCTCGTCTTCAGCCCCGACGGCAAGCTGCTCCACGCCTGGGGCGACCGCTTCCTGGGCGCCCACGGCTTGACCCTGGTCAAGGAGAACGGCACCGAATACCTCTGGCTGACCGATGCGAACGCCCGCGAGGTCGTCAAAACGACGCTCGACGGCCAAGCGGTCCTGAACCTCCAGCCGCCCCCGCTGGACATCTACAAGGAAGGCAAATATGCGCCCACCTGGGTGGCGGTCCATGAGGAGCGCTTCGGCGGCAACGGCGATATCTGGGTCGCCGACGGCTACGGCCAAAACTATGTCCACCGCTACGACAGGCAGGGCAACTACCTCGGCAGCATCAACGGCCAGGAGGGCAAGGCCGGGCCGTTCAAGTGCCCGCACGGCATCTGGATGGACACCCGCAAGGCCGAGCCCGAGCTTTACATCGCCGACCGCTCCAACCAGCGCGTCCAGGTCTACGACCCCCAGGGCAAGTTCAAGCGGGCGTTCGGCGCTGACTTCCTCACCAGCCCCTGCGGTTTCGCCACCCACGGGCCGTACATGATCGTTCCCGAGCTGCGCGCCCGGCTGACCATCCTCGACGAGCGCGATCAGCTCGTGTGCCACCTGGGCGTCAACGAGTCGGCCTGCGACGCGGAGGGCTGGCCCAATCTCCCGGCCCCGATGATCCAGCCGGGCAAGTTCAACAGCCCGCACGCCGCAGCAGCCGACGCCCAGGGCAACCTTTACGTGGTCGAGTGGATCATCGGCGGGCGGATCACCCGCCTCAAGGCTTTGGCATAGCTTGACATCGTTGTCCGGGGAGGAGGCGTTATGACGGAGGCGGTTCAGGATCGGATCGGCGTGTGCAGTTGGTCGCTGCGGCCGGGCAGCCCGGATGAGCTGATCGCCGGCGTGCAGCAGGTGGGGCTAAGCCGCGTGCAGTTGGCGCTAACCCCCTTGCGCAACGACCCGGCCCAATGGGGCCAGGCCCCCCAGCGGCTGCGCGACGCGGGCATCACCATCGCCTCGGGCATGTTCAACACGATCGGCGAGGACTACAGCACGCTCGAATCCATCCGCCGCACCGGCGGGCTGGTGCCCGATGAGCACTGGCCGGACAACTGGGCCATCATCCGAGACGTGGCCCGCCTGGCCCGCCAGCTCGGCATCGGCCAGGTCAGCTTCCATGCCGGCTTCATCCCCCACGACCCCCAGGACCCGACCTTCGCCAAGCTTGTCGACCGCATCCGCCAGACGGCCGACTGCTTCGCCCAGCAGGGCATCGACCTGCTCTTTGAGACCGGCCAGGAGACCGCCGACGACCTGCTCCAGTTCCTGCGGACGCTGGATCGGCCCAACGTCGGCGTGAACTTCGACCCGGCCAACATGATCCTCTACGACAAGGGCGACCCTATCGAATCGCTCCGCAAGCTCCTGCCCCACGTGAGGCAGGTGCACCTGAAGGACGCGATCCGCACCCAAACCCCCGGCACGTGGGGCACCGAGGTGCCGCTGGGCGAAGGCCAGGTGGACTGGCCGGCGTTTGTGGAAACCCTGCAGCGGGGCGGCTTCACCGGCGGCCTGATGGTCGAGCGCGAGGCCGGCCCCAACCGCGTCCAGGACATCCGCCAGGCGGTCGAACGCATCAGCCGCCTGCTGGCGGCGGGCTAGCCCCCCAGCGGGAACGCCGGGTCCGGGAGGGGCAGCCGGCCCGTTCCGCGGCCCCTGGCGCCGGTGCTGTCGATTCACCAGCCGGTCCAGTATGATAAATTGGTGGATCGGCCTGCCGGTCCAGCGGCCCGGACCAGCCCTGGAGGCCGGTTCGCCCGCCGTTCGCAGCGGCGTGTCGTTCCTGTCCTCGCCGCCCGGTCGGCGGCAGGGCCGATTTGAAATAAGATTCATCATCCTTTCAACTTAGCGAGGTGCACCGTGGCAGAGGTCGTGATCGAACAGGTTCGCAAGATCTACCCCGGCGGCGTCGAGGCGGTCAAAGGCATCGACCTGCATATCCAGGACCGCGAGTTCGTCGTCCTCGTGGGGCCCTCCGGCTGCGGCAAAAGCACCACCCTGCGGATGATCGCCGGCCTGGAGGAGATCAGCGACGGAACCATCCGCATCGGCAGCCGCGTCGTCAACGACGTGCCCCCCAAAGACCGCAACATCGCCATGGTCTTCCAGAACTACGCCCTCTACCCCCACATGACGGTCTACAAGAACATGGCCTTCGGCCTGATGCTGCGCAAAGTGCCCAAAAAGGAGATCGACCAGCGCGTCCGCGAAGCAGCCAGGATGCTGGGCATCGAGCAATTATTGGACCGCAAGCCCAAGGCCCTCTCCGGCGGGCAGCGGCAGCGCGTGGCGGTGGGCCGGGCGATCGTCCGCAACCCCGCCTGCTTCCTCTTTGACGAGCCCCTCTCCAACCTCGACGCCAAGCTGCGCGTCGAAACCCGCGCCGAACTCAAACGCCTCCACCAGCGCCTCCAGACCACCACCGTCTACGTCACCCACGACCAGGAGGAGGCCATGACGCTGGGCGACCGCGTCGTGGTGATGGACCAGGGCATCATCCAGCAGTGCGACACCCCGCTCAACGTCTATCACCGCCCAGCTAACCGCTTCGTCGCTGGCTTCCTGGGCATGCCGCCGATGAACTTCCTCCAGGGCTCGCTGAGCCAGGAGCACAATACGGTCTACTTCACCCGCCCGGGCATGCGTCTGCGGCTGAGCCAGGAGCAGGCCGAGCTGCTCGCCGGCCACATCGGGCGGGACGTGGTGCTGGGCATACGGCCCGAGGCCATGTACCTCAAGCCTCAGGAGCACGCCCGCGACAAGGACCAGTCCCTCACCATCCGCCTCAACGTCGTCGAGCCCCTGGGCAGCGCGATGGATGTCTACGGCACGCTGCCCGACGATCATCGCGTCGTCGCCCGCGTCGCCGCGGAGCTCCTGGAGGCCAAGGGGCAGCAGGTCACCCTCTACATCGACATCCGCAAGACCCACGTCTTCGAGCCCGGCCCGCACGGCCCGAATCTGACCCTCGTGGCCTCCGAAGAAGCCGTCTCGGCGTGAGTCCGCGCACCCCGATGATGCTCGGAGCATCCCCACGATGATCAAGCGGAGCCAGGTCCGACAAGCGCAGCAGCAGGCGATGGCCTACCTGACCCAGGCGGGCGTGCACCTGACCGACGCCCAGCGCGATCAGATCGAGATCGCCGAGCTGGGCCTGGGCCGCTTCGAGCAGGAGGGCCTGGCGCTGGTGGTGTACGTCAACAACGACCGCTACTGCGCCAAGGAGCTGGTGATGTTCCCCCGGCAAACCTGCCCCGAGCACCGCCACCCCCCCGTGGGCGCCGACCCGGGCAAGCAGGAGACCTTCCGCTGCCGATGGGGCAAGGTGTGGCTGTACGTGGAAGGCCCGCCAAGCTCGCCCATCCACGCCCGGCTCCCCCAGGGCAGCGAGCCATACTACACCGTCCGCCACCAGATCGAGCTGAACCCGGGCGACCAGTACACCATCCCGCCCAACACGCTGCACTGGTTCCAGGCCGGCGACCAGGGCGCGGTCGTCTCCGAGTTCTCCTCAGCCAGCCGCGATGAGTTCGACATCTTCACCGACCCGCGGATCAAGCGCATCCCGGAAATCATCGAGGACTGAATCGCCGCGAATCGCAGGTGACGGGCGAATTGGCGATTTGTGATGGGTGGTGGGTGATTTAAAAAGACAAGGCCTTCCAGGGGCGCAAATCCAAATATCTGCCGCCTGCCGCCTACCCTCTGCCCCCTATCTTTTCACATATGGATGACGCGGCCTTGGGCGTCCAGGGCGGCTTCCTTGACTGCTTCCGCGAGCGTGGGGTGGGCGTGGCTGATGCGCGCCAGGTCTTCCGCGGATGCGCCGAACTCGATGGCCGCGACGCACTCCGCGATCAGGTCGCCGGCACGCGGGCCGATGATGTGCGCGCCCAGGACGCGATCGGTCCTGGCGTCGGCCAGGATCTTCACCCGGCCCTGCGTCTGCTCCAGCGCCCTGGCCCGGCCGACAGCGGCGAAGGGGAACACCCCCTTGCGGTATTCGACGCCCGCGGCTTTGAGCTCGTCCTCCGTTCGGCCGACGCTGGCGATCTCCGGGTGCGTGTAGACCACCGCGGGGATCGCGTCATAGTTCACATGGCCCGTGCCGGTGACGATCTTCTCCACGCAGGCCACGCCCTCTTCCTGGGCCTTGTGCGCCAGCATCGGGCCGGCGATCACGTCGCCGATGGCGTAAACACCCTCGACGTTGGTGCGGAAACCCCCGTTCACGCGGATACGCCCGCGCTCGTCAAGCTCAACGCCGATCTCCTTTAGCCCCAGGCCGTCGGTGTTGGGCACGCGCCCCACCGCCACCAGGACGCGGTCAGCCTGGACGGGCTCGGCGCCTTCCAACTGGATCGTCACGCCGCTTCGGGCTTTCTTGACGCCGGTGACCTTGCTCTTGAGGCGGAACTCAAGCCCCTGCTTCTGGAAGATGCGGTGCGCCTCGGAGGCGATCTCGCTGTCCATGCCCGGCAGGATGCGGTCGAGGTATTCGAGGATGGTCACCTGCGAGCCCAGCCGCCGCCACACCGAGCCGATCTCGATGCCGATGTAGCCTGCGCCGATGACAGCCAGCCGCTTGGGCGGCTGCTCGTACGACAGGGCCTCGGTGCTGGTGTCGACGCGGTCAGCGTTCAAGTCCACGCCGGGGATCGACGCGGGCTTGGAGCCGGTGGCGATGATGATGTGAGGGGCCCGCAGTTGCTGCTCGCCGCCTTCGGTCTGGACGCTGATGGAGCGGTCCGCGTTGAAGCGGGCCTGGCCCTGGTAGCGTGTGACCTTGTTCTTCTTGAACAGCCCCTCCACGCCGCGCGCCAGCGTCTGGACGATCTGGCTCTTGCGATCGAGCATCTTGGCCAGGTCCAGCTCAACCTGTTTAGCTCGGATGCCGTGAGCGGCCAGGTGGTGCTGGACTTCCTCGAACCGTTCGGAGGATTCCAAGAGCGCCTTGCTGGGGATGCACCCGACGCGGAGGCACGTGCCGCCCAGCTCCTTGGCCTTTTCGACGCAGGCGACGTTCAAGCCCAGTTGGGCGGCGCGGATGGCAGCGACGTAGCCCCCTGGCCCGCCGCCGATGACGATCAGATCGTGTTCTTTCATGATGCTTTCGCGCTGCACAGCGTGTGGAAGCCTGCCCTCTGTCCTCTCTGCGCCTGTCGTCTACCGCCTGCCGCCAGCCCTCTACCCTCTATCAGATCTCCAGCAGCATGCGGGAGGGGTCTTCGATGGCTTCTTTGATGCGGCGGAGGAAGGTGACCGCCTCTCGGCCGTCGACGATGCGGTGGTCGTAGGTCAGCGCCAGGTACATCATCGGCCGAATCTTGACCTCGCCCCCGACAGCGACGGGCCGATCTTGGATGGCGTGCATGCCCAGCACGCCCGACTGAGGCGGGTTGAGGATCGGTGTGGACAGCAGCGACCCGAACACCCCGCCGTTGGTGATGGTGAACGTGCCGCCCTGAAGCTCCTCGAGCTTGATCTTGTTATCGCGCGCCCGGCGGGCGAAGTCCGCGATGGCCAGCTCGATCTGCGCAAAGCTGAGCCGATCCGCGTCACGCAGCACGGGCACCACCAGCCCGCGCTCCGTGCTCACCGCGATGCCGATGTCGAAATAGTTCTTGTAGACGATGTTCGTGTCGCGGACCTCCGCGTTGATCGCGGGGAACTGCTTGAGCGCATCAATCGAGGCCTTGACGAAGAAGGACATGAACCCGAGCTTGATGCCGTAGCGCTTCTCGAACGCGTCCTTGTATTGATTCCGCAGGGCCATAACCGCGGAC
>DASVCG010000342.1:0-3714 GCA_036381755.1 Phycisphaeraceae bacterium
GGCTATTCCGGGGGCTATATTCCGGGGGCTATTCCGGGGGTCCGGGGGCCTTCCGGCGGCCGGGGCCGGGGACTGATGGGATGGCTGGGAAGGCTCACGTCGCCACACTGCTTTGGCCATCAGCATCACCCTGGGAGCGTACCCTCTTTCTACTTAATCAGTTAGGTAAAAGTTCGTATATTGTAGCGCGGCTCATTATTCGGGGCCAGGGGCATTATTCGAATATAAAAGCATTTTTTGTTTATGTTTATTGATATGGTGGCTCGGCTGCGGGGCGGCGAAAGGAGGGCGGCTTGCGGGCTCCCGGATAGGCTTCCAAGGGGTCAGGAAAGCTTCCGGGGGCCGGGGGTTAGGCTTCCACGTGGTTGGCGTTGGGGGTCAGGTCGTTGGGGCCACTGCTTTCGACCTGGTTGAGGATCGCCAGGAACTCGGTGCCGTTGGCAGCGTTGAGCAGCCGGTCGCGGATGGTAGGCTGGCCGAAGATGCGGACCACCAGGTCCAGCAGCTCCAGTTGGGTTTCGGGCTGCTGGCTTGGGGTCAGCAGGAGGGAGATGAGCCGGGCGGGCTGGCCGTCGGGGCTGTCGAAGTCGATGCCGTCGGGGTGGCGGGCAATGACGACGCAGGGCTTGGCCAGGTCGTCGAGGCGGGCGTGGGGGACAGCCAGTCCGCCGGGCAGGCCGGTATGCATGATCTGCTCGCGTTGGAGGACCGCATCGAGGATCCGCCCCGCGGGCAGGCCGGTGATCTCCGCCGCACGGCTGCTTAGCTCGCGGAGGATGCTCTCCAGCGTCCGCGCCTCGGGGTGGAGGATGATCTGGCGTTCAGCCAGGAAGTCCTTGAGCCGTCGGCGTTGCCTTTGACGCAGCAGCTTCTGCATCATGGGGCCTGAGAGCATGCTGGTGGCCAGGGCCATGATGACGATGGCCACAAACAGCTCGTCGGTGATCAGTTGCGCCTGCCGGGCCAGTTGGCCCAGGATGATTTCCATGGCCCCGCGGGCGGACATGCCAAAGCCGGTGGCCCAGCTTTCGCGTTTGCTCAGGCCGGCCCAGACCGCGCCCAGGTAGCACCCGCCGACCTTCCCCACGATCGCCACCACCAGCACGACCAGGACGATCAGCGGGTCGAACGCCTCGACGAAGTTGACGCGCAGGCCGATGCTGGCGAAGAAGACCGGCGCGAAGATGTTGGTGATGAACTGGTGGATGGTGTCGCGGGTGCGTTCGCGCAGGTGGTTCGAGTCGCCGATGGCCACGCCGGCCAGGAACGCCCCGAAGATGGCGTGGATGCCGATCCACTCCGTCATGGCGCCGCACAACAGGGCGGTGACCAGCACGAAGCCCATCACCCCGCCGGGCCACTGCGAGTGCGCCTGGACGAAGGGCAGGATGCGGTTGGCGGCCCAGCGGCCCACCGTGAGGATGCCGATGGCGAACACCACGGTGTAGAGGATGGTGGGGGCCACGTTGCCGCCCTGATCATGCAGGGTCGCCATCACCAGGGCAAAGCCCAGCCAGCCCACCAGGTCGTTGACCATCGCCGCCGACATCACCAGCATGCCGGTGTCGCTTTTGAACATGTTCAGGTCGATGAGGATCTTGGCGATCACCGGCAGGGCGGTGATGCTCATGGCGATGCCCACGAACAGGGCGAAAGGCAGCAGCTCGCCAGCAGGGTCCTTGCCCAGAAGCGACGGGGCCAGCCACGCCAGGCCAAAGCCGATGACGAAGGGGAACAGGATGCCCGTGACGCTCACCGACATGGCCGCCTTGCCCTGGCGCCAGACGCTGGACAGGTCCACCTCCAGCCCCGCCACCAGCAGCAGGAACGCCACGCCCAGTTGGAAAAAGCCTTCCTGCGCGATGGCCACCGGCCCCTGCTCGGGAAACAGCATCAGGTGGGCTTGCGGCCAGAACTGGGCCAGCAGCGTCGGGCCCAGCACCACGCCGGCCAGGATCTCCCCCAGGACCTGCGGCTGGCGATAGCGCCTGGCCAGCTCCCCCATGATGCGCGCCAGGCCCAGCAAAAGCCCCAACGACACCAGGAAGGCCGCTAGACCCGTCGAGGTCAGGGCATCGGATGCCGCGATCAATCCCATGAAAGAATCCGTCTCTTATAAAACCATGCCGGCCTTCACGTGGCCGGGGGCCGACGATCGTGCCGCCCAGACGTGCACATGCGCAACCGAAAGTTTAGCCGCTGAAGCCGGTTCTGGCGAGCGTTCGCATTGCTGGCGAGCCGCCCGGACCCGCCGCGACACTCGCTGCGACGCCCGTCGGCGAAGCGGTTTCTCTTTTTTCTCCTTGCTATGAGCCTGCTTAAAAATCCCGCGCAGGCATGGGGCTGTCGTGCTGGGCAGGTTCCGGGGCGCGGGGCCATCAAGTGGGATAGGGCGGGGCGATCGAGGTTGCTAGAATAGCGGCGTGGAGGGCCTGGCGACTAACCCGCATTCGAACGACTCGACAGGAGGAATGACCCGCTGCCTGCTGCTCCTGGCGCCGCGGGAGCAGGCGCCGGTGCCGCTATTGGCGGGGCTGGCCCGGCGGGCTGTCACCGCCGTCGTGGTGGCGGACCCCCCTTCGGTCATGCTTCAACTGAGCCGCGGGCCGGCAGCGGCGCTGATCATCATCGAGCCGCAGCGGCAGCCTTATCTGAGCGAGCTGGTGGAGGCGGTGCGGACTTACCATCCGCGCGTGCGCATCTGGCAGTACCGCGGCCAGGGCCAGGACGGCCAGCCGCAGTTGGCGCGGCTCAACGGTTTAGCCAATCATCATCAGGCGGAAAAATCGGTAAAGCACCCTTCGCCCCCGCCCCCGCAGACAGCACCGGCGGCGCAGCCCGCTTGGCATGAGGTCTGTGCTGGTTCGCCGGCCCAGGCCCCGTCGCTGCCGCTGATCAGCGCGGAGGAATTGGCGATGCTGCTAGGCGATTGGGGCGGCCCGGGCGGCAGGCCCTCGCCCCAGGAGGCAGGTGAACCGGCGTGAATCCCCTGGAATCCAACGCACATCTGGCAGGCGCAGAGACCACCGGCGGGCCGCGTCTGCACGGCAAGGTCCTGGTGGTGACCGAGTCGCTTGGAGCGCAACTGGGCGAGGATCTGGGCCGCTGCCTGCCGGGCCGGTGCATCGTGACGATGCCCAGCTTCCTGGCCGCGATGGGCGAAGCGGCCCAGGGCGGTGTGGATGCCGTCATCGCGCCCCGCCAAAGCGTCCTGGGCATGGAGGAGCCCGCTGGCCAGCGGATGCGCCAGCTCGCCCCCAGCGCCAGGCTGATCCTGGTGGGCCCGCCAGCGGCATCGCAGGAGGAGGCGGACCGGCTCGTCCGCAGCGGCTTTGACGCGGTGCTCCAGTCGCCGGTGAGCCAGGAGGAGCTGGCCCGCATCGTGCTCGATGGGCAGGCGGCGGCCCGGCCCCGGCCCGTCACCCAGGCTGGCGAGGCGGCGGAAGCGGCTTCCACGATTGGCGAGCCGGCTTCGCCTATGCCGCAGACGCCGCAGGAGGTTTGGGACGATCTGAACCTGGCTGAGGCGGTGCTTCATCAGCGCAGCCAGTTGCGCGCGATGGCGATGGACCTGGTGCGCCAGCGGTCGGGGCTGCGCGATCTGGGCTGGTGCATGGAGGCGTCGGAAGTTCCCGCGGGGCACGTGGCGGTGCCGGTGCAAAGCCATGGTCAGCCGCTGGGGTTGCTGCACGCGCCGCCCGCCGCTGGGGCCCA
>DASVCG010000343.1:0-3812 GCA_036381755.1 Phycisphaeraceae bacterium
CGCAGCCTGCGCAGCCACCGCCAGCGTTTCGAATGACGTGATCGGGTCGTCCTCCACGTCGTCCGCCAGGCGGATGAGCTTGGCGAAGATGCTGCCGCCGCCTGCGCCGCGGTCCCGGCGGATCAGGTACGGCACCGCGGGGTGAGTCGAGCCCACCTGCGGCCCTTGCGCCACGATCAGCTCCCGCCCCGGCGCGCCGGCCAAGTCGACGATCATCACCGGCGAATCCTCTTTCACGAACGCCGGCCCGCGCAGCACCGCCCGCACCGTCTGACCCTCCATCGCCACGCGCCTGGGGCTGCCCAGGAAAGCGTATCCCCCGCCCGGCGGCGTCCAGTAAAAGCCCTTGTCCGTCAACCCTTCCAGCGACAGGTCCGCGCGGATTCGCCGGCCCAAATCGACCTCGCCGAACATCGCCGGCGCGTAAGGCTCGGGCAGCATCACGCTCAGCTCCACCTGCTCCATCGCGGCGTGGAAGCTGTCGTCGCGCACCTGCCCGCCTGCGACGCGGCCCACGTCGAGCCAGTAGGCCAGCTCGCCGTCCGGCTCGCGCTGCACCTGGGCGATCAGGCGTTGGTAACGGCTCACGCCCAACGGGGCGTAGGCCGCTTCGTGCGACGCCATCGCCCATTGCACCTGGCCGTCATCGTGCCAGGCCAAAAGCTGGCCCGCGCCGCGGGTGGGCTCGATGCTTTGCTCGTTGACGACCATGGCCTGATGGCTGACGGTCTGCGTCGTCCAGCCCATGCGGAACTGCCGGTTGTAGTAGCCGGGATCGAAGCTCCACTCAGCGCCGCGGGCGAAGAAGGTCCAGGTGAGCGATTCGTCCTGGCCGTGGTTGTGGATGGGGCCGAAGAAAAGCTGCGCGCCGTGGCGGTGCGATCCCTTGCCGCCGCGCAGGATCGCCAGCCCCTTGCCGCCGAAGAAGATCGAGTCGGTCTCGAACCGCGCGAGGTTGGGCTCAAGCTGCTCGATGGCTTGCAGGTGCTCATCGGTGATGTGGTAGACCGCCCAGCGGGTGGCGGGCGGCGCGATCGGCTGATCGCCGTAGGTGTCGCGCAGGAGCTGGGCCGCGTCCTGGGCGTCCGCGCCCCAGGCCAGGCGCACCCACGCGGACTCAAGCTGGCTGTCGAGCAGGTGGTCCATGTACACCCGCGGCGGCACGGGCAGGCGGCGCAGCGGGTCGATCACCGACCGGTCCGGCCCGCTGTCGCCGATCAACGGCACATGCCCGCCGACCTCCCGGCGATCAAACGGCGAGGTCAGAAACCGCTGCAGCGACGGCTCCTGCTCAACCGGCTTCACCCCCGGCCAGCCCAGCCGGTGCATCGCCTGGATCATCTCCACCACCGTGATGTACAGCTCGCGCGTGTGCGAGGCGTACATCGGCGAGGTTTCGTAATAAAAACCGTCCTGATCGATGTTGTTGTCGAGCATCACCTGGAAACGCGCGTGCCCCTCCAACAGCGGCTGAGCCAGCTCGGGCACGCCCAGCAGCACGCCCACCAGTGCTGCGCCGCGGGCGTAATCGATCTGGCCGTTGTGCAGCGCGTAGCCCCGCTGGGCGAAGTCGTAGCAGTACGCCCCGCCGTCCCACAGCAGGTTGCGCGCCACGTGCTCGCGGATGGAAAAATCCCCGTACGCCGAGGGCGCGTCCATCGCCCCGCTGGCGGCGATCAGGTCCGCTGCGTGCGCGTAGTTCATCAGCCCGCGCGCGACCTGGTAATTCGGCCGATCCAGCCGCCCGCCGCGGTCCAGGTCGCTCGCGGGGGTGGGATAATCCATCGGCCCGCGCCGGTTCGTCGGGTACACCGCTGCGATCGCGTCCAGCAGCACCGCCGCCCGGTGCGCGTGCTCCTGCGAGCCCGTCAGCGCCCAGATGTCCGCCAGCGCAGGCAGCACGTGCTGCTCAAGCTGCTCGAAGATGTGCCCGTTGGCCTGCGCGACGAAGTAGTAGCGGTCGCCGGTTTTGGGATCGATCACGCCGTCGCCGTCATCGATCCACTGCTCGTTGGGATAAAGCTTGCCCTTGATGTCCTTGACCCGGAACGGGTCCTTCCAGCCCGCCCACGCCATCCGCTGATGGTGCACCGGGTCCAGGTTCATCCCCAGGCCATACACCACCTTGCTGCCCGGCGGGGGCACCAGCGCGCGCAGCTCATCGTCCGACGTCGCCGCCACCGGCTCCACGACGCGGCGCTGGCTTTGCAGATACTCCCGCAGCCACGGGTTCTGATCCAGACTCTCGCGAAGCTGGGTCAGCCGCTGGGGCGTGGTCACCACTCGCGGGTGACGCGACGAGGCGAGCCATTCGTCGGGGATCGCCTTGGGCGGCGCGGGCACTTCAGCGTGAACCGCCAGCGTCAGCGACAACACCACCGTCCCCATGATCATCACGGGTATCGTCCACACCATCGGTATCCATTGCATTGCTTGGGCTTTCGGTTCTTTGGAATCTCGCTGCCACCGTCTGGCCGTCACCCCCCTGACACGGGATGACAAACGGGGGTCAATTGTCGATATCCCACGGGTTGTTATCGCGATCAGCCACCCACCGGGTCAGCTCGACGTACGGATCGTTGGGATCGGCGATGCCCACGCTGGACGCGTGGCTGTCGGCCCACAAGACATTGAGCGCTCCGCTGTGACGGACGTGCGGTATGCCGGCGCCCGGAGCGTAGCCGGCGTCGTAGGCGATGTAGTAGCCGCGGCGGTCCACCGTCCCCGTCGCATCCACCATGACCAGCGTTTCAGACGGCTTGGCGATTCGACTGCCGCGGGCGGTGGGGAGGCGTCCGCCGCCGGGGTTCCGGATGTTCGAGCCGATATGGTTGTTGTTGTACCCGTAGTGGACGTATTGCCACGGGTAGCTGTTGGGGCCCGTGTAGTACTTCGTCGCAGTGGGCGGAACTGCGCTGTAGTCGGGGTAGTTGTAGTCGAGGCTGGGGCAGACATAAACCTCCGCGGTGGTGGTGTAGCCCATCTCCCATAGCAAGCCGGACCAGACCCACGTCTGCGTGCGGCTAGCATCGTAAAAATTGGCATAGGGCATGTAGTAGTCGTCGGAATCCCCCAGGTAGCTCTGGACCATGATCCCGAGCTGCCGCTGATTGCTCAGGCATTTGACCGTATTGGCCGTTTCCCTGGCCTGGCGCAGGGCCGGCATGAGGATGGAGATCAGCATGGCAATAATAGAAATCACCACAAGTAACTCAATCAGGGTGAACGCGTGAAAGCGCTTCATACCGCTTCCTTTCGAAACAAGAAGAAATGGGAAGAGAACAGGCCCGCCTCGCCGGCCTGGGTAGGTCGCATGCAGCCATGCTGTCAGCGGTGAGCGATCAGACATCGGTCATCCGCAGCTTCAGTGCGTCCTGTTACAGCAGCGCAGCCGCTTTATCCGCGGCTAAGGCTTCTCCGCCGCCGCTGGGTCGCGCTCGATCATCTCCGGGTATCGCTGCTCGAGCCGGCGCAACAGCGGCTCGGGCACCGGCAGCGACTCTCGCACAATGAACCGCCCGCGGACGCGCCTGGGTTCGATCCGCCGAATATTGCGCCGGATCATCTCCTGGATCATCTGGCACGCCTGCTGGCCGATGGCCTCCATCGGCTGGGTGATCACGCTCAGCCTCGGCCGGGTGTGACGCGCCAACTCCAGCCCCGCCCCGCCGACGATCTTGACATCCTCCGGCACGCGGAGCCCGGCCTCCACGCACGCCGCGATCACCCCGCTGGCCATCTGGTCCCCAAGAACAAACACCGCCTGAGGCGGGCCGTGCCTCTGAATGTGCCGACGGGTCAGCTCAAACGAC
>DASVCG010000344.1:0-12384 GCA_036381755.1 Phycisphaeraceae bacterium
AGCACTTCCGGGAGCACTTCCGGGGGCACTTCCGGGGGCACTTCCGGGGGCACTTCCGGGGGCGGGGGGCCGGGGCACTTCCAAGGGGCAGGCCTGTTCCAGCGTTCGGGCGAACCGCTCGCGGAGCGGGGCCGCCACGCCGTCGCGGGCCAGCACGCGGTCCATGACGCCCAGCATCCGCCCGATGGCAGGGGGGGCGGTCCTGGCCCGAACGCTGCCCACGTCGATAAGCCAGGCCTGGCCGGCGTCGTCGATGAGGATATTGCTGGGCTTGAGATCCTTAAAGGTAAAGCCCGCCGCGATCAACTGGGCGGTGAGCATCGCCGCAGCGTCAAGGAGCAGCCCAGCCGCCTCCTGGGCCTGGCTGCCCGCGGCTGATGCGGCCGACGGATCAAGCGGACGGTCCTGGCCGGCTGCTGCGGGCTGGCGGGCGTCCTGGAGGATTGCTCGGAGTCGGCGTTGGAGGGAGCTGCCCATCGCGGGCGTCGCTAGCCACGCCCGGCAGCCGCCTCGGCAAGGCTCAACGCCCGCGTCCATGATCGGCACGACGTGCACCCCCGCCCCGCGCAGCCGACGATTCCACTTCAGCTCCAACTGGGCTGGATGAACCCCCAGAACCAACGCTAGCCACTGCCGCCAGGGCGCGTGCTCGAACCGCTTGACCACGCACAGCCCAGCCGGCCCGCGCGTACGCCACACCCGGCTGCGGGCGTCGGCCTTGAACTGCTCCAGCACCGCACCAGACAGGCCCGCCTGGTCCAGCGTGCGCTTCGAGATGGCATCAGGCGGTCCCGCGTCCATCGGCTCACAGCCGCTATGGTAACCTGTGGCCCGCGACGCAGCGGCAAGGCTTGCCGGCATCCGACAAAACCGCCAAGATCACCAGGAACACCAGGGGCACCAAGAAGATAGGTTTCGTCGGGTGCCGTGACGATGGATTTTTACCATGCGTCCCGCTGTCGCGCAGGCCCGCATGTCAAGCGATGCTGCCCATCATGGAGACCGGTTCGACCTGGACGCCCAGGACCGCGCGCTACTAGCCGCAGCGGGGCTGGACAGCCTGACCGCACTGTTGACGGTGCAGGACGGCGCCGACCTCCTGAGCAAGCCGAGCCTGGCGCCCTGGCGGCAGCGGCTGAGGCTCAGCGCAGGCGGACAAACCTATTTTCTGAAGCGGTACCGCCGCCCGCCGCTTCTGGAGCAGCTTCGCCAGCGTCTGCGCAGCTTCCCCGCCACCGCTGCCGTCGAGTGGCACTGGCTCCGTCAGCTACGCGAGCTGGGCATCAACGCCCCCCGCCCCGCAGCAATGGGCTACCGCAGGCGAGGCTGGCTGGAAACCCACAGCATCCTGCTCGTGGCCCAGGTGCCCGGCCAATCGCTGGAAAAATGGCTTTCTAACCCTGACCACCTGCCCCGCCTGGAGCACCGCCCGTTCAAGCAGCAACTGGCCTGCGCCCTGGCGGACCTGGTCCGCACGCTCCACCACGCGGGGCTGTTCCACCGCGACCTGTACCTGGCGCACCTGTTCCTGGAGGAGCCTTCGCCCGGCCAGGTGCGCCTTTGGCTGATCGACCTTCAGCGGATGATTCAGCCGCCCCTTCGCCGCAGGCGGTGGATCGTCAAGGACTTAGCGTCGCTGAACTATTCGTCGCCCGCCCGTGCCGCCAGCACCGCGGACCGCCTGCGCTGGTTCAAGCGTTACCGCGGGATCGACCGGCTGCGGGCGGAGGATCGCCGGCTGATCCGCGCCATCGTCGCCAAGACACGCCGCATCGCCCGCCACAGCGCCAAACGCGGCCTGGGCTAGATAGAGGGTAGGGTGAGGGGGCTTATCCGCGGATGAACGGTCAGAAATCGCCCCGGATCACTTCCTGGATGGTGAGCGTGCGGCCGGTGTTGGCCTGGGTGAAAGTGACCTTCACCGTCAGCCCGCTCACGCCCTCGGGCAGCGCATCGGGCAACGGCAGCTCCAGGGTGTAATGCTGGCCGGTGAAGCCCGACCGCCAGGCAGCGTCCAACTCCGCGGGCTCGTAGAGGCGCTGGGCGATGACCTGTGGCGGCTCCTGGTCAGGAATGGCCACCGCCTGAACAAGAACCCGACCGGCCACCGGCAGCGAACGGCCCCGCTGGTCCTGCGCCTGCAGGTAAAGGCGGATCAGGTCGTCACGGCCATCATTGTCGGTATCCACCGCGCCGGAGTAGCGGCCAAGGGCGATCCTGGAAAGCACCGGCGGCTCGGCGCCGGGCATGGGCTGAGTGGCGGCAGCGGCCTCCTGCTGACGCAAAGCCTCCAGCTCGCCCAGCCGAAGGTCAAGCTGCTGCTGAAGCTCCTGGACCTGCCGCTGAAGCTGAAGATTCTCCGCACGCAGGCGGTCGTTCTCGTTCTCAAAATTGCGCGGCCCGACCTGGCAGCCCGCCAGCCCCAACAGCATCGCCGCAGGCAGCAGGCCAATCACCGCCCGCCCCAACGCCCGACGTCCGTTAAGCGTCCCAAGTCCAAGGCCCAAGGTCCAAAATCCTCAATCTCTTGTGTCTTTCTCCGTGCCTCTGTGCCTCTGTGGTTGTCTGCGCCTGCCGTCTGCCCTTTCCGGGAGCCGGGGGCCGGGGGCTGCCCTCTATCTAGTTAGTTTTCCTGATCATCAGGGGCCTGAGGCCGTCGGATGAGGGTATCGGGGATGTGTTTGAGGATGGAATCCGCCACGCCGTAGGCGACAGCCTCCTCCGCGTCGAGCCACTTATCGCGTTCGCAGTCGCGGGCGATGGTGTCGTGGTCCTTGCCGGTGTGCTCCTGCATGATCTTGTAGATGCGTTCGCGGGTGCGGACCATCTCGCGGGCGTGGATGGATAGATCCGTCGCCGGCCCCTCAAGCACCCCGCCGATGAGCGGCTGGTGGAGCAGGACCCGGCCGTTGGGGAGCATGTAGCGCTTGCCCCGTGCGCCAGCCATCATCAGCAGGGCGCCCATCGACGCCGCCATGCCGATGCAGTAGGTGGCCACGTCGGGGCGGATGAACTGCATGGTGTCGTAGATGCCCAGCCCCGCGGAGACCGACCCGCCCGGGCTGTTGATGTAAAAGTGGATGTCCGCGTCGGGGTCCTCGTTGGAGAGGAACAAAAGCTGGGCGATGATGAGGTTGGCGGTTTCGTCGGTGATGCCGCCGCCCAGGAAGATCACGCGGTCGCGGAGCAGGCGGGAGAAGATGTCGTAGGCCCGCTCGCCACGGCCGGATTTCTCGATCACAATAGGAACCAGTGAGCTCATGGTCGAAAAGTCCTTGTCCATATCCCTCAGGATCAGCGAAGGTTCACAATGAACAGCGCGGGTTCATGAGGTCAAAGCGAATTGTAGCGACCCCAACATGGCGGGGGAAACGCAAGGGCCCGCAGGCGGGCAGCGGAACGGACCGGCAAGGCAGCAGGGCACTGAAGCAGCGGTTGAGGCGTCCAGGCGCCGGGCCGGGCTTGACCGACACGATGCAGCGGTGGAGAATAAACCCTTTGGTTTCCTGGTTTTTCCAACGTTTTGGGCGTAGGTTCGGCATGGATCAGGCCACATCAGCCGTTAAGGGGCCCGCACGTGTTAACCACGTGTCGGGCTGGGTTATCGGGGGATGGGGCCTGCTGCTATTGCTGATGGCGCTGGCGGTCGGGTGCGGTTCGTCCAAGAAGGCCCAGGTCGCCCCGCCGGCCCCCCCGCCGCCGACCTACACCGGGCCGGAGGTCTTCTACAACACGGTGGGCTCGCTGGCGCAGTTCCGCAACTACGCCCCGCTGCCGGTGGCGGGCTATGGGGTGGTGGTCTGGCCGCCGGGAACGGGGACGGGCTCCTCGGAAGTGCCCGCGGTGCTCCGCCAGCGGATGGTTCAGCAGATGCGGAAGCTGGGCATCGGCAGCCGTCGGCTGCGCTCGCAGGTGCCCGATGAGCTTAAGCCCTTCATGGACCTGACGCCCGAGCGGTTCCTCGCCAGCACGGACACCACGGTGGTGCTGGTGCAGGGCTTCATCCCCGCCGGCGCGGTCCGGGGCACGCCCTTTGACGTGGTGGTCTCCGCGGTGGACAGCCAGACGACGAGCCTGGCCGGCGGGGTGCTCTGGACGACGGAGCTGGGCCTGGGCGGCGAGAACCCCACCATGGATATGCGGCCGCTGGCGATGGCCCGCGGGCCGATCTACCTCGACCCCTTCCGCGACCCCCAGAGCGATCAAAGCCAGCGGGAGTTCATGCATTACGGCGTGGTGATCGCCGGCGGGCGGACCGCGGTGCCCCAGAACGTGGAGCTGGTGCTCAATCAGCCCGACTGGGCGCGCAGCCGGATCATCTCCGACCGCATCAACGAGCGATTCCCCGCGGAGCCCGGCGAGCGGATCCAGACCGCTGTGGCCCACAACGACCTGATCATCCGCCTCAACGTCCCCCGCCGCTTCGCCCAAAACCCCCAGACCCTGTTCGAGCTGATCAACCACCTCTACATCCAGCGCGTGCCCGGCTTCGAGGAGCGCAAAGCCGCAGAGCTGATCGAAGCGCTCCGCCAGCAGCCCCAATTCGCCTCGAACATGGTGCTGGCCTGGCGGGCGCTGGGGAAGAACGTCATCCCCGTGCTGCGGGAGCACTACGACGACCCGGACCTGACGGTGCAGTTGGCGGTGCTGGAGGCCGGGGCCTGGCTGGAGGATGAGCGGGCCAGCCGATACCTGGCGGACCTGGCCCAGCACCAGGATCCCCAGGTCCGCAGGCAGGTGGCCCACGTGCTGGTGCACCTGCCCCTGAGCCAGCGGG
This sequence comes from Phycisphaeraceae bacterium, assembly GCA_036381755.1. Taxonomy (GTDB): domain Bacteria; phylum Planctomycetota; class Phycisphaerae; order Phycisphaerales; family Phycisphaeraceae; genus DASVCG01. The sequence continues at coordinate 4,778 of DASVCG010000344.1, forward strand.
GCGAGCAGGTGCTGCGCCAACTGCTGGAGGACGCCGAGCCCGCCGTCCGCATCGCGGCCTATGAGTCGCTGGTGTCGATCGGGCAGCGGGCGCTGCTGCGCGACCAACTGGTCCAGCGCGTGCCGGTGCTCGACCGCTACGGCGCGGTCAAGTACTACATCGACCGCGTCAACGTGGACAAGCCCCTGGTCTACATCACCCAGGACGGCATCCCCCGGCTGGTGTTCTTCGGCAAGCAACTGGGCTTCCAGACCCCCTTGCTCGCGCGGCTGTGGGACAACCACCTGATCCTCCGCCAGGAGGAGCTGTCGAAGCTGGACCTCTACTATCAACCCCCCAACCGGCCGGACATCCAGTCCTACGCGCTGGCCCCGACCGCGGCGACGCTGGCGTACATGCTCGGGCACGAGCCCACGCCCGAGCGGCCGCAGGACGGCCTGGCGCTGCACTACAGCCAGGTGGTGGAGGTCATCTACCGGCTGTGCAAGGAGGGATACGTGCCGGCGCCGGTGGAACTCAACACCAGCCCGCTGGCCCGATGGATCAGCGAATATCAGGAGCAGACAGCCCCGGGCCTGCGGCCCGAAACCAACCCGCCGCCCGCCACGGCCCCGACCGACCAGGCCCTGGAGGACGCCCCCTCCGCCGGCCTCTCGGCCAGGCCCCAGCCAACCCCACCCGTGCCCTAGCATCCGCCGCCGCCTCTTTGGACTATTACCCTGTCGCTGACCGATGAGAGGAGAATGGCGGACACACCCCCCGGCGGAGTCGGGCAGTCCACCCTAAAAATAGGCGACAGGGAGGTCGAGGATTCATGCGTTTAGCCAAGCTCACCCTCGCAGGGTTCAAGTCGTTCGCGGACAAGACCGAAATCCGCTTCGACGCTCCCGTCGTCGGCATCGTCGGGCCCAACGGCTGCGGCAAAAGCAACGTCGTCGACGCCGTCAAATGGGTCCTGGGCGAGCAGTCCGCCAAGAGCCTGCGCGGCGGGGCGATGATGGACGTGATCTTCAACGGCTCGTCCACCCGCAAGCCCTCCGGCATGGCCAGCGTCACCCTCACCTTCGAAAACCCCCTGATCGACGCTGAGGAACAGGAGACTGCCGCTGGGGGCGAAGCGTCGGGGGATGGAAATCCGGGAACGGGGGCGGAGGCAGCGGACAACGGGCAGGCATCAGCGGAGTCCGTTGCGGACGCTGAGGCCCAGGAGCAGGGCTCGAACGGCCAGTCGCTCGAACAAGGCGCAGCGTCGACAGGTTCGCCGCGGCCCGCCCGCCGACGCGTCCTGCCGATCGACGCCGACGAGGTCTCGGTCACCCGCCAGCTCTACCGCGACGGCACCAGCGAATATCTCATCAACGGCCAGCGGGCGCGCCTGCGCGACATCCGCGAGCTGTTCATGGACACGGGCATCGGCACCGACGCCTACTCCATCATCGAGCAGGGCAAGGTGGACGTGCTGCTCCAGGCCAACGCGGAGGAGCGGCGCGAGATCTTCGAAGAAGCCGCGGGCATCAGCCGCTTCAAGGCCCGCAAGAAAGAGGCCGCCCGCAAGCTCGAGCGCACCGAGCAGAACCTGGCGCTGGTCAAGCAGCGCTTGGAAGACACCGAACGCCGGCTGCGCAGCGTGAAGATGCAGGCGGCACGGGCCCGCTCATACCAGGAATACACCACCCGCCTGCGCGAGCTTCAACTGACCCACGCCCTGGCCCAGTACCACAAGCTCCAGACGGAACTGGCCCAACTGGTCCAGCAGCTTGAGCAGGCCGAGGCCGACCGCGCCCTGGCGGCCCGTCAACTGGCCCGGGAGGAGCAGCACGTCAGCGACGCGGAGCTGGAGCGGCAGTCGCTGGCGAGCCGTCAGCAGCAACTGGAGCAGGACCGCCTCCAGCAGCAGTCGCAGCTTGAGCAGGCCCGGCAGCGGGAGCAGTTCGCCCGCACCTCGCTCCAGGAGCTTCGCCAGCACATCGACCGCGACGCCCGTCGGCTCCAGGAGCTGGACGAGCGCCGCCAGCAGCTCCAGGCCGAGCAGGCCCAGCAGGCCCAGTTGGCCAAGCAGCTCGCCGACGATCAGGCCCGGATCGCCCAGCGCGTCGAGGCCGCCCAGGCCGAGCACCGCCGACTCCAGCACGAGCTCAACGAGCACCGCTCCTCCCTGGAGGACGAAAAGGCCGGCATCATCAGCCTCATGCGCCGGACCGCGCAGCTCCACAACCAGATCAACGCGCTGGAAGCGCACGAGAAAAACCTGGTCCAGACGCGGCAGAAGCTCGACGAACGCGCGAGTCACCTGGCCCAGCAGCTCGAACAACTGCTCGCAGCACGCGACGAGGCCCGCGACAAGCTCGCCCAGGCCCAAAAGCTCCTGGACGCCCAGAACCAGCAGCTCGAAAAGCAAAAGGCCCTGGCGGCGCAGTTCGACGCCCAGCAGCGCGAGCTGACCCAGCGGCTGGCGCAGGCCAAGGAAGAGCGCTCCGCCCTGGAGTCACGCCGATCGCTGCTCCAGGAGATGCAGGACCGGCAGGAGGGCCTCAGCGACCCGGTCAAGGCGGTGCTGGCCCGTGCCGCATCGAGCCAGGCCAGCGGCGAGGGCACGTTCGGCTTTGTGCGCGGCCTGCTGGCCCAGCTCATCGAGGCTGATGTGGAGCACGCGCCCATCGTCGAAGCGGCGCTGGGCGACCATCAGCAGGCGCTGGTGGTCGACCGCCTGGCCAGCGTCTGCTCCGATGAAGGCGGGCGCGCCGCGATCGAGGCCCTGGCCGGCCGAGTGACCTTCGTGGCCATCGATCAGCCGCCCCTGCCGCCTCTGCCCCCGCTTGATGCGCGCATGGCCGCGGTGGGCCAGCCGGTGATCGACCTGGTGCGCTACCCCGACTGGCTCGGGCCGGTGGTTTGGCGGCTCCTGGGCCGGACGCTGAAGGTGCGCGACCTGGACGCGGCGCTGATGCTCCGCGCGACGCTGCCCGCGGGCTATCGCTTCGTCACGCAGACCGGCGAGCTGCTGGACGCCGATGGCCGCGTCTTCGCCGGCCCCACCCACGCGGAGGCCACCGGCGGGGGGCTCATCAGCCGACGCAGCGAGCTGGCCGTCCTGCGCCGCAAAATCGCCCAGCTCGATGAGCAGATCGCCCAGGATCAGCAGGCCCTGAGCCAGTTGTCCGACCACGCGGCGCACGTGGAGCGCATCGCCAACGAGCTGCGCCAGTCGATCTACGAGGCCAACACCGCCCGCGTGGAGCTGAGCAGCCGAATCGAGAGCCTCAGCACCCAGATCGCCTCGCTGGAGAAAGAGCAACCGGTCATCGCCGCCGAGGTCGAGCAGATCCACCGCCAGCTCCAGCAGGCCAGCCAGAGCCGCGCGGACCACCAGCGCCAGGCCGACCAGCTCGAAGAAGACTCCGCCCAGCGCCAGCAGCGCGTGCAGGAGCGGGAAGCAGCCATCGAGCAACTGGCGGCGCAGACCGAAGCGGCACGCGAAGCTGTCACCGCGGCGCGGGTCGAGTCGGGCAAGCTTACCGAGCAATTGGCCGCGGCCCAGCGGCAGTTGCGGCAGATGGAGATCGCCTCCGCCGACATCGACCGCCAGCATCAGCTTCTGAGCGACCAGTTGGCCGGCTACCACAGCCGTATCGAACAGCTCGAGGCCGATCAGGCCCAAGCCCAGAAGCAGGCCCAGGAAGCGCAGCAGCGGTTAGAAGAGCTCGTCCAGCAGTGCCAAGAGGCCCAGGCGCAACTGGAGCAGTTCCAGGCCAAGCTAAACGAGCGCCGCCAGGCGGTGCAGCAGGCCCGGCGGAAGCTGGAGTCCGCGGACCAGACGCTCCATCAGCTCCAGGTTCAGCAGCGCGAGCTGGAGGTCCGTGCCGACAGCGTGCGCCAGCGCAGCCAGGAGCAACTGGGCCTGGACGTGGTCGAGGCGTACCGCCAGGCGCTCGAGCAGCGCAACGCCGCCGTTGCGCAGCCCGCCCCCGATAACAACGACGCCACAGCCGATTCATCTGGTTCTGATGACGCAGCCACCGCCACAGCCGGCGAGACGCAGACCGATTCGGACGAGGAAGCCCCCCAGCCCGCGGACCCCTTCGACATCGACTGGCCCGCGGTCGAATCGCAGATCGAGGAGCTGCGCGGCAAGATCGCCCGGCTGGGCAACGTCAACGTCGACGCCATCCAGGAGCAGGACGAACTGGAGGGCAAGCACCAGGAGCTGGCCGATCAGGTCCGCGACATCGAGGACGCCCAGGCGCAGCTTCAGCAGTTGATCCAGCAGATCAACGAGGACTCCCGCCGACGCTTCGAGCAGACCTTCGAGCAGATCCGCGAGAACTTCGCCGGGCAAAACGGCCTGTTCCGCAGGCTCTTCGGCGGGGGCAAGGCGGACCTGTTCCTCCAGCCCGACGAACAGGGCCACGTGGACGTGCTCGAGTCGGGCATCGAAATCCTCGCCAAGCCGCCGGGCAAGGAGCCTTGCTCCATCAGCCAGCTCTCCGGCGGCGAAAAGACCATGACCGCGGTGGCGCTGCTCCTGGCCATCTTCAAAACCCGCCCCTCGCCCTACGCCATCCTCGACGAGGTCGACGCGGCGCTGGACGAGGCCAACGTCGAGCGGTTCACGCAGGTCATCCGCAGCTTCCTGGACCGCTCGCACTTCATCGTCATCACGCACCACAAGCGCACGATGCAGGTGTGCGACGTGCTCTACGGCATCACGATGCCCGAGCGCGGCGTGTCGCGGCGGGTGTGGGTGCGGTTCGACCAGGTCGGCGCCGACGGTCGCATCGCCCCCGAAGCCGTGGCGTCACAGCAAGAGCCCCCCGCGCCGCCCACCGCTGCCAGCCACGCACGCGATCAAAGCGCCCCTCAAGCAGCCCCGCGGCCGCGGGCCAAGGCTGCTGCGCCTTCCAACGGCAACGGGAATGGCCATGGCAATGGAAACGGCGATGGCAACGGGCACGCCCACGATGCTGCGCCGCATCAGGCCCAGGACCATGCTCATGCCGACGGCAACGGAAACGGGCATGGCAACGGCCACGACCGCCCGAAGCTGTCCATCCGCGCCCGCCTGGCCCGCATGCTCGAAGGGCAGGAGCCCGTCGAGATCGAGCAGTAGCGCTGAAGCAAGCTAAACAAGAAAGACAAACCGCAGAAGCCTACGCTTTCTAGCGACCCTGCGCAGCCGAGCTGATCGGCTTGCCCAGGCGCTCGCGTTTCTGGAGGATGAAGCCCAGGTGGTGTTCGAGATGGTCGGCGTAGCTTTGGACCAGCTCGCTGAGGGTCACGCGGCCGGCGACGTTGTGCGTCCCAAAGCGGTCGAAGGACTCCCGTGGCAGTTGCCGCAGCACGCGGGCGAACTGCCGACGGCCGACCTCGATCAACGCCAACGCGTCCTCCAGCGACTGCTCGTGGTACATCAGCCGCTGGGCGTAGGCGGTCTCGTCCGCACTCAGGAGCGTGGGGTTGTCCTCAGCGATGATGCGCTTCATGCGGTCGATGGCGATGGCGTCCATGTCCGCGACGTGGACGACCACCTCGTGGATGGACCACTGCCCCGGGCCGGGGCGGGCTTGCAGCTCCTGCGGCGTCAGGCCGGCGCAGGCGGCGCGGAGTTGGGCCGGGCCGGAAGCGAAACGTTCGATCAGTTCGCGCGGCATGGTGAGGGTCTCCTGATGATGCAGGGGCTTATCAGTGTAACCGCTGCGGGCGCACTTGCGCGATGATGGAATTGAGCCCACACCAAACGCACGCCCCCCGCGTGCTGCGGGTCGAGTCGGTGGACGACCCCCGGCTGCGCCCTTACCGCCACCTCAAGGGGCAGGACCTGGCGCGGCAGGAGGGGCTGTTTGTCTGCGAAGGCGAGCACCTGACCCGCCGGCTCCTGGCTTCGCGGTTCAAGGTGCACTCGATCCTGGCTGCGGAGCATCGCGCCGCGGCGCTGCTGCCCCATGTGCCCGAGTCGACGCCCGTTTACGTAGCGCCCGAGCCGATGCTGGCCCAGATCGCGGGGTATCCCTTTCACCTGGGCGTTTTGGCGTGCGGCCATCGCCCGCCTGCTCAGACGATCGATGCGCTGCCCGCCTCGCCGATGCTGGCGGTGTGCCCGGTGATCTTCAACCCGGAAAACCTGGGGCTGATCATCCGCACTGCTGCGGCGCTGGGCGCGGGCGGCTTGCTCCTGGGTCAGCGCGGGGCGGACGTGCTGTCCAGGCGGGTGGTGCGCGTGTCGATGGGCGCGGTCTTCACCCTGCCCATCGCCCAGTCCGCTGACCTCGAGGCCGACCTGATCCGCCTGCGCGACGAGCAGGGCGTCGAGCTGGTGGCCACGGTGCTTGAGGATGGGGCCGTCCCGTTGCACCAGTATCAGCCGCCTGCGCGTGTAGCCGTGCTGATGGGCAGCGAGCCCCAGGGGCTGGAGCCACAATGGCTAAACTTGTGCCAGCAGCGAATCACCATCCCCATGCACCGGGGCGTCGACTCGCTCAACGTGGCGGTGGCGCTGGGCGTGGTGCTCTATGAGCTGAGCCAGCAGCAGCGGCGATGAGCCCGCCGCCCGCTGCGCGCTGGACCTGCTGGGCACGGTCGATACACTGATGCCCCCAAGATGCCCTCCTTAAGATCGGAGCCCCGCATGATGACGCCCGACTGGTATCTCAAAATCCCCTCCGGCCCGGACGTGCCGCGGATCATCAACGTCATCGTCGAGATCCCCAAGGGTCGGCGGTGCAAGTTCGAGGTCGACAAGGCCACGGGCCTCTTCCGCCTGGACCGCTACCTCTATTCCTCCGCCATGTACCCGGGCGATTACGGCTTCATCCCGCAGACCCTGGCGGAGGATGGCGACCCGCTGGACGCGCTGGTGATGGTCAACGAGCCGACCTTCACCGGCTGCCTCATCGAGGCCCGGCCGCTGGGGCTGTTCAGGATGACCGATAAGGGGGTCAACGACTACAAGATCCTCGCGGTCCCCGCGGGCGACCCCATCTTCGCTGAGTACGACGACCTGTGGCGCGTGCCGCCTCACTTTTTGCGCGAGGTGGAGCACTTTTTCGCGACGTACAAGCAACTGGAGGGCACGCACGTGCACCCGATCGGCTGGGACGCCGCGGCCCAGGCGCGGGCGGAGATCACCGGCTCCATCGCGCGCTACCGCCAGCGTCCGCGAACCAAAAGCAGCGCCAAGCGATCCGCTTCAGCCCCCACCCCCCGCGCCGCCAAAACCCAAAAGACCAAAACCAAAAAGAAAGCCTCCCCCCGCACGCGCTAAGACGAACCACAGAGAGAAAAGAGGGCAGGGGACAGACGGCAGGGGGTAGATGGCAAGGGGGCAGGGGGCAGACGGTAGAGGGCAGGATTTAGAAAAATCAGAGTCGCCAATCAAGGCCGGGGCTACATCAAAAGCCGCGCCCCCACCGGGGGCGCGGCTGAAGCTGCATCAAAAAGCGGGGGATCCATCAATAAAAAGACAGGGGTACATCAATAAAGAGGCGGGGCTACATCAACAAAGCCCTCTCCCCCGCAAGCGGGGGAGAGGGTAGGGTGAGGGGGCATCCGGTCATCCCACCTCCAACCTCTCTGTGCCTCTGTAACTCTGTGGTCAATCTTCTCTTTCCTAC
>DASVCG010000345.1:0-4182 GCA_036381755.1 Phycisphaeraceae bacterium
CCTCCGCGCCACCGATGGCGGCGGCGATCGTCTCCTGCACGGTCGCCAGGTCGATGCCGTAGCGCGCGATGGCCTGACGGTCCGGGCGGATCAGGAGCTGCGGCGTGCCGGTCACCTGGTCAGCCTGGACGTCGGCAGCGCCGGGAAGCTCACGCACCACGGCGGCGATCTCGTCGGCCTTGGCCTTGAGCACGTCCAGATCATCCCCGAAGAGCTTGATCGCCAGTTGGGCCTTCACACCCCCGACCAGTTCATCGACCGTGAGCTGGATCGGCTGGGTGAGGTTCGCCATGACGCCCGGCATGCCGTCGAGCTTCTGGCGCAGGGCCTGCTCGATCTCGGCTTGGCTCTCGTAACCGAGTTCAGGCCATTGATCGCGTGGGGCCAGCACGACCAGCGCGTGGACGCTGTTGATCGGGTCGGCGTGCGCCCCGACTTCGCCCCGGCCGATGCGGCTGACGACCTGCTCGACCGCGGGCACTTCGAGGATGCGCTTTTCAGCCAGCAGCGTCAGCCGCTTGGTTTCTTCCAGCGAGATGGAGGGAGCCATCGTGAGGTTGACGATCAGATCCCCCTCGTTGAGCCGGGGCGTGAACTCCGAGCCGAGTTGCGGGAAGATCGCCGCCCCGATGATCAGCAGCGCCAGCGCCAGCACGACCGCCGCCCAGCGCTGCCAGACGAAGAAGCGCACGATCGGCCGGTACGGCACGAGCAGCGCCCGCACGATCCACGATTCGCGGTGGCCGCTGTCTTCGCCGGAGGACATGGGCTGGGACGGCTGGGGCTGGGCGTTCTTCTTTCGCCGCCTGCGCAGCACCGGAATGCCGCCCGCCGCCCAGCGTCGCCACCACCGCCGGCCCTGCTTCGGCCGGCGCATCAGCAGGTCGCTGAACACCGGAGCCTGGAACAGCGCGTAGATCAGCGAGCCGAGCATCGCCAGTGCCACGGTGTACGCCAGTGGCCGGAACGTCTTGCCCGCCACGCCTTCGAGCGTGAACAGCGGCAGGAACACGATAATGATGATCGCGATGGCGAACACCACCGGCTGACCCACCTCCCGGCAGGCCCGGCCCACCACGTGGAGGCGAGGCTCGTCCTCCTCGGCCTCCCGCAGGTGGCGGTCGACGTTCTCCACCATCACGATCGTGCCGTCGACCATCATGCCGATTGCGATCGCCAGCCCGCCCAGGCTCATCAGGTTGGCGGAGATCCCGAACTGGTGCATTGCGATCACGGTGAACAGCACCGAGAACGGGATCGCCAGCGCCACGACCACGCTCGCCCGGAAGCCGCCCATGAACAGCAGCAGCACCAGCGCCACCAGCACGATGCCCTGGATCAGCGCATTGGTCACGGTGGCCACGCTGTTGGCGACCAGTGTCTTCTGCTCGTAGTACGGTACGATCTCGACGCCCTCGGGCAGGCCCTGCTTGATCTGTTCGAGCTTCTCCTCGACCCGCTCGATCACCTGGCTGGTGTTCGCGCCGTAGAGCTGAACGACCATGCCGGAGACGACCTCGCGCTCACCGTTGAGCGTCTGCAGGCCCTGCCGGATCGCGCCGCCGATCTCCACATCCGCCACGTCGCTGAGGTACACCGGCGAGCCGTCGACGGTCTTGATGGTGATCGACTCAAGGTCCTCGATGCCCCCGGCCAGGCCTTCCGAGCGGATGACGAACTGCTCGCCCCGCTGTTCGAGGAACTGAGCGCCGACATTGAGGTTGTTGGCCTTAACCCGTTCGATGACCTCGTGCAGCGTCAGGTCGTAGCGCTGCAGCGCATCGGGATTGACGTTGACCTGGTACTGCTTTTCGTGGCCGCCGATGCTCAGCACCTCGGTCACGCCGCGCACAGTTTCCAGTTGCGGCTTGATCAGCCAGTCCTGGATCGTGCGCAGCTCGGTGAGGGTGTACTCGTCCTCCGGTGCATCCAGGTAGTAGTAGAGGATCAGGCCCATGCCGGTGGAGATCGGGCCCATCTCGGGGTTGCCGAAGCCTTCGGGGATCTGCTCGCGGGCCTCCTGCAGTCGTTCGCCCACGACCTGGCGGGCGAAGTAGATGTCGGTGCCGTCTTCGAAATAGACGTTGACGACCGAGAGGCCGAAGTTGGAGATGCTGCGCACCTCCTCGACCTTGGGCAGGCCGGTCATCGCCTGTTCGACGGGATAGGTGACGTAGGTCTCCACCTCGGCGGGGGCCAGGCCCTCGGTGACGGTGAACACCTGCACGAGACTGGGCGAGACATCCGGGACGGCGTCCACCGCCAGCCGTTGCCAGCTCCACGCGCCGCCGGCGATCACCAGCAGCGCCAGCACCACCATCAACAGGCGGTTGCGGATCGCAAAATCAATGAGTTTATTCACCATGGGTCAATCGTCCGTGTTCATGTTCAGTGAGAAAGGCCGGTGGCGTCAGCGGCGAGGCCCTGCATGACAACCGCACGTCGGCCACCGGCCGTTGGTCAATGTGCGTGGCCGGCGTGTTCGAGCAGGCCCCGGCCCTGCTCGGCCTTGAGGGTGAAGGTGTTGGTCGCTGCGTACCGCTCACCTGCCTGGAGGCCCGAGAGGATCTCGACGCGCTCCTGATTGCGGCGGCCAAGTTCGACTGGCCGGGGCTCGAAGCCCTCGGGGGTCTGCACGTACACGACCGTCTGGCCTTCGACCGTCTGCAAAGCCGAAGCTGGCACGACCACCGCAGCCTGCGTCTCCGACAACCGGACCTGAGCGGCGACGAACTGTCCCGGCCGCCACGTACCGTCTTCGTTGTGGAGCACCACCCGCGCCAGGGCCGTGCGCGTGCCCTCACGAACCTGCAGGCTCACGTAGTCGATGGTGCCGGTGGCCGAGGCGGTGGTGTTGTCGGCGGCAATCCGCACCTCCTGCCCGACCCGCACCTGCCCGAGGTTCTTCGGATAGACGGTCAACTGGACCCAGACGGTGTCGATACTCGCGACGACGAACGGCGGCTCACTTGGCTCGCCGGAAACGACCTCGCCCTGGGTCAGATGTCGCTCGATGATCGTGCCGCCGATCGGCGCGGTCAGCTCGTAGCGGGTCAGCGCCTCATCCTCCTGCTCCGGGAGGCTCGCCACCTGCTGCTCATTCAGGCCCAGCGCGTGTAGATCTCGCTCGGCAAGTTGCAGGCCGATCGTCGCCTCACGCAGTGCCTGTCTCGCCTGCAGGAACTCCGCCTCTGGTGCGATCTCCTGCTCGAACAGCTTTTGCTCGCGCTCAAAGTTGGCTTGAGCGAGTTCCAGCTTCGCCTGCGCGGCCAGGTAGGCCGACTTCGCCTGCGCCAGCTCCCGGCTGTCGAGTACCGCCAGGACTTCGCCGGCCTCGACCACATCGCCGATGCCCTTGGCGACCCTCTGGACCACGCCAGGCACGCGGGGCGTGACGTGGGCGACCAGGTCGGGGTTGAAGACCACTTCGCCCGGCAGCCTCAGGACCGACGCCAATGTGCCTGCTTCGGCCGTGCGCAGCTCAATGCCGAATTCCTCCAGTTCTTGGGCGTCGATCTGCACCAGGCCTTCGTCGTGCTCATCCTCGTGCCCGTGGCCGGCATGAGCATCCTCCTGCCCGTGATCGTCATGAGCGTCTTCGCCTTGACCTTCCTCGTGCCCGTGCTCATCGTGCTGGTGGCCTTCGTGATCACCTGCCTCGTGGCCGGCTTCCGCAGATGGCTCAGCCGCGTGATCGTGGCCGTCGTGGGCATCTTCCGCGTGACCGGTGTCACCGGGGCCAGCCTCGGCCGAGTGTGCATGGCCGTGTTCGTCGGCGGGCTGAGCTGCGGCAGGCTGCTCACCGCAGCCGACGGCCAGCATCGCCACCGCCACCAGCGGCAGCAGAAGGGTGGGGACTTTCTTCAGCGGGTTCGATTGAATCGTCATGGTTCGGTTCCTCTTCATTCGTTTGGTTGTGGGGCGGGGGCCGGGGCCTCCGGCGTTTCTGACTCTGGAGCGGCAAGGCTTTCCAGTGTCTGGCCGGTGAGCCGTTCGATCTGGGCGGCGGTCCGGTGGTAAGCCGCCAGCGCTTCAACCTGGCGGGCTTCGAGGCTGAAAAGCGTGCGCTGCGCATCAAGCACGTCCAGCAGTGGCCGCTGGCCCTGGCGGTAGGTGGTGCGGATGTCGCGGTAGGCCGAGCGGGCCGCTGGCAGCGTCTCTTCCTCGAGCGTTTGAAGCTCC
>DASVCG010000346.1:0-2549 GCA_036381755.1 Phycisphaeraceae bacterium
TGAGCTGTTGGGCCTGGTCTTTGGGCGGGGCGGTGCCGTCGTGGCGCAGGGGCTTGAGACCGTTCCAGATGATGGGGTTATGGCTGGCGGTGATGACCAGCCCGCCGTCCGCGGCCAGTTGCTCGACGCGGATCGCCACGCCGGGGGTGGTGGCCACGCCGAGGTTGGTGACGCGGCAGCCCGCGGCTAATAGGCCCGCCAGTGCCGCGTGCGCGAACATTTCGCCGGAGGGCCTGGAGTCGCGCCCGACGACGACATGGGGCGGCTGAGGGCGGCTTGCGGTGTTTTCGCGCAGCCAGCTACCCCAGGCGGTGGCATAGCGGCAGACGACGGGCGGTGTCAATGATCGGCCGACGATGCCGCGCAGGCCGCTGACACTGAGCATCAAGGGAGCGTCATGGGAGGGCGTGTGGGTCATAAGAGGTTTTGAAGCGGTTGGGCGTGCGAAGCTTGGAAGAGCGAGGCTATCGGAGCTATCGGGGCTATCGGACCCGGTCCGCAACAGGATGATTGAGCTTCCGCGTTGACAGCGAGCCGGATTCCTCTGCTGAAGCAGATCGGCGGGCGAGGCCAACACCTTGGGCGATGCGGGTCCACAGCACGGTTGATCTCCGGTTAAGCGGTCCGGTCCAGCGGCCGATGGGAAAAAGGGGGGGACGATTCATCCCCATCGATCGCACGATTCACGAGCTTTGTAAGGCGAATTCCGTCTTCATGCAACGTATCCGCATCAGCCAGATTCAGCCGGGGCAAACCTTCGAGCAAAGCCTCTATCTGTCTTCGGGGCAGAAGCTGCTGGGGCCGGGGGTGCCGCTGACCGCCAGGCACATCCAGGCGATGCAGCGCAGCGGGGAGGTGGAGGTGCTGGCGGCGGACAGCCTCCACGAGCTGGAGGAAAGCGGCCTGGTGCGCCGGTTGGAGAAAAAACGGCTGGCGGTGGGTCAAACCCTCCAGGAAGGGCTGATGACGCGGACCGGCTCGGTCCTGCTAGAGCCGGGCCAGAGCATCGAGCAGCACCACCTGGACGCGCTGGCGATCAGCGGCGAGGCGTATCAGGCCACTCAGCCGTCCAGCGGCCACGATCGGCGCGACCGCATCCTGATGGCGGACGTGCTGGTGGAGGAGCTGGAGCAGCAACTGCCAGCGATCCCGATGCGGGTGACGGCGCACGAGCAGGCCGACTGGATTCAGCCGGCCCGGGGCGCCGCCTGGCCGGGGCCGGAGGAGCTCAGTCAGCGGCGCAACGCTGCGGTCGAACGGCTGCGGGTGCTCTTGGCGCAGATCGAGGCGGGCATCGCCACGCCGCTGCGCGCTTTTGAATCGCTGGTGGATGAGCTGATGGCGGATTTGAGCCGCCATCCCTCGCGTTTCACGCAATTGGCGCTTTTGTGCCCGCGGAGGCGGGACTATCTGCCCGATCACGCCTACACGGTGAGCGTGCTGGCGATGGCGGTGGCGGCGACGCTGCGCTGGCCGCGGCAGGATGTGCGGCAGATGGGGCTGGCGGGGCTGCTGTTCGACCTGGGGATGCTGCTGGTGCCCGAGCGGATCCGCGTCGGGTCCAGCCAGCTTTCCGACATCGACCGCTCGCGCGTGCAGCGGCACCCGATCTACACGCTTTCGATGATGCAGTCCATCGACGACGTGCCGCTGATCGTGCAATTGGCGGCCCTGCAGCACCACGAGCGGGAGAACGGCTCGGGCTACCCGCAGGGCAAGCGGAAGAATGCGATCTGCGATTATGCCCGCGTGCTGGCGGTGGCGGACACTTTTGCCGCGGGCACCGCGCCGCGGCACTACCGCCGACAGAAGCTGCCCTACCTGGTGATGGAGGAGACGCTGCGCAGCGCCGCGGCGATCACCCTCTGGGCGCCCGCGGTGCGCGGGCTGGTGCAGGTGGCGGGGCTGTTCCCGGTGGGCTCCTACGTCAAGCTCTCCAACGGCGTCAACGCGCACGTGATCGCTTCCAACGAAAAGGAAGTCGACCGCCCCGTCGTGCAACCCCTGGACCGCGAAGGCCAGCCCAGCGGTCAGCCCATTGATCTTTCCACCCTCAGCAAGCAGGCCCTGGCGGTGATCCGCGCCATCCCCACCGCGACGGCCTGAGCAGGTCGGCAGCGCAGGTCGGCGTCACGCGTCACGCGTCACGCAGTTGTGACTTCTGATGGGGGATGGGTGATTTTCTGACTCTTGACCCTAGCCGCGCCCCCGTTGGGGGCGGGCTATGGGACTTGTTTTTTTCTACCCTCTGTCCCCTATCCCCTCACTTCTAGCCGTCCAGCAGCCAAAAAAGCCTTGACACCATTGGGAAACTCATTTACACTGGCTCGATATCACGTGATTCTGCAAATAATCTCATTTGATTCAATCTCTCGAGGCGGCATGAAATCAGACTCCCTGGAAACCTCCCGTGCCCAGCAGTTGGCCAAGGCCCTGCGCCAGGGGATTCAGCGCGGCCAGTGGCCCGTCGGCGGGGTGCTGCCCACGACGCGCGAGCTGGCCCAGCAATACAGCGTGGGGCTGGCGACGGTGCGGGAAGTGATGCAGGA
>DASVCG010000347.1:0-5283 GCA_036381755.1 Phycisphaeraceae bacterium
ATTCGGGTTCGATGCGGCGACGGGCCCGGGGCTGGGCGAGGGTGAGCTGGGGATGGGGCCGCTGGGGATGGATGGTCGGGCGTGGCGTTGGCGGCGCGTTGATTTGGCGGCGGGGACGCACACGCTGGCGCTAGCGGCGCATGATGCGACGGGCCGACGCGTTGCGGAGATGGCGGGGGAGCAGGTGATGGTGGAGCGGCTGCCGACGGCGGCGCGGCGGGTGGTCGTGGACCGGGCGTTCGTGCTGAGCTGGCAGGGGTGAGCTGGTTCGCGGGGAGGAGGGCGGCAGATGAGTGAGCGGTACCCGGATGATGCGGCGCTATTGAGCCTCAGTGCTGATGAAGCGACGGGGGTGGCGTACATCCCCACCGGTCGAAGCCCGTATTACCTGGAATTTCGGCGGATGCTGTACCGCCTGCTGCGCGTGGCGGAGCGCGCCAACGACCTGCGGGTGTATCAGGACGGCGACCTGAGCATCGGCGTGCGCGCGGGGCGGTGCTTGATCGGGGGCGAGCCGATCGCCTTCGCGGGTGCGGAGGGCGTGGCGGTGGCGGCCTCGGCGGTGACGCACGTGTGGCTGGACGCGGCGGGCGCGGTGCAGACGGGCACGTCGGGGCTGCCTGGCGATCGCACCGCGTTCATTCCGCTGGCGCAGGTGACGGCGGGCGACTCGGCGATCGAGAGCATCACGGACCTGCGCGGCGAGGCGATGCTGGCGCCGGCGTCGCTGGCCATGCTGGGCTTGACTGCTACGGCTGAGCAGATCAACCAGGCTCTCGAGGGCATCAGCGCTGATGTGGATGCGCTGGCGCTGAATTTTCTGTGCGGCGGGCCTTCCAGTAAGGCGGATGGGCTTCACGGCCACACCCAGTTCTACCAGGACCTGGACGGCCAGGCGCACCTGGTCCTCATCAACAACAGCAGCGATCCCGCGGCCAACATGGCCCTGGCGCTGTCCCTGCCGGCGGTGCTGCCTTTCGACAGCATCCTCCGCGTCAACAAGGCCACCGGGTTTTTGCAGCAAGAGTACGCTGGCACCAGCTACGACCTGATCGGCGTGGCGCATGTCCAGTTCGGCTACGAGGGCGAGCTGACCGCGAGCCTGACGGGCAGGCTCATCGGCGCAGTGCCCATCGACGGCGTGGTGTCGGGCGTGGTGCTTTCGGTGGGCGCGAACTTGCAGTCCGATCAGGGTGCTGACGGTATTACCGCTACGGTGAAGGTGAACGGCGTGTCGCTGTGCGCGACGGATCCGACGATCACCTCCGCGGCGGGGGCGGGGTTCCGCTCCACCGCACAAGGCGATGGGACCGCGGCGGTGGTCAAGAGCGACGGCACGCAGCAGGTGAGCAAGGGCGATGTGCTGATGCTGGACCTGACGCGCACAGCCGGCGGCACGATCAGCACCGAGGCCAGGGACGTGGTGGTGCTCATCATCATCCGCGCAAGCAAGCCCGAGTGAAGCGGCTGCCGGGGAACGCGTGGGGCAGGGCGGTTCGGGAGGCTTTATTGCGCCAGCCCGGCAGGATCGGGGCATCGATTGGAAATACACGCGCATTGAAAGGGTGAGGCGATGGCGGTACGCGAGCTCAGCGCGGAAGAGATGGAGGCGCTGGTGGGGACACGGCACGGCGTGACGGGGATGGAGTATCCGCCTCAGGGGCTCCAGCCGTATTACCAGTGGCTCGTTCGGACGCTGCACCTCTTGGCGGAATCGTCAGCGGGCGCGCTGCGGGTGGCGCGGGATGCGTCCAGCCCCACAGCGGTGACGATCTCGCCGGGGCGGGCGTCCATCCAGGACGCGGCGCTGAGCTACGAGGGCGGGGTGATCGACCTGGCTGAGC
The DNA here is from genome assembly GCA_036381755.1 of Phycisphaeraceae bacterium. Taxonomy (GTDB): domain Bacteria; phylum Planctomycetota; class Phycisphaerae; order Phycisphaerales; family Phycisphaeraceae; genus DASVCG01. Next base: position 1,845 of record DASVCG010000347.1, read on the forward strand.
ACAACAACGACACCGTGTACGTGTGGCTGTTCGACGACGGCGGCGCAGCGGCGGTGGGGTTCGGCGCGGAGGGCGACGGCTGGCCGGCTCAAGCACATATCAAGCTGGCGCAGGTGACGCTGGAGGCGGGGGCGATCACGGGCATCCTCGATCGGCGGTTCGAGACGGTGTTCCGCGTGTGAGGCGATGCGGCGCAGCGGAGCATTGCTACACCGCGGCTCGGTCAAGCGCAGGCGGAGCGGAATGGAACGATGAATCGGTGGAAGCACGTGGATTTCGAGGTGGCTGACTGGGGCGAGTTGTCAGCAGGCCCGGCGGCGTGGATGTCTTACGCGAGCTTCGTCCTGTCGCTGGAGCCGGTGGGGTATTGGCGGTCGATCCAGGGCCAAAGCGTGCTGGATTGGAGCGGCAACGGGCACCATGGCACGGTCATCGGCAACGTCGCGGCTGCGCCTGGCGCGATCCATCGCGACGCTGACGCGGCCATGGTGTTCGACGGGGCGTCGCGGGTCGAGATCCCCGATCACGCCGACCTGGACTTCACCGGCGACCTGACGCTGCTGGCCTGGATCAACACCACGCAATCTGCTGGCGCCTTTCCGCGGCTGATCAATAAAGATACCGGCGCGGACCACGGCTATCAGTTGATCCTGGCTTCCAACAGCGGCTACATCGCCCGGCTTGAGCCGCGATGCACCAATTTGCACTTCCACGGGGTGAACGCGGCGGGCGCGGTGGTGAATGACGGTCAGTGGCACCTGGTTGTGGCCACGGTGGATGCCGGCCGGCCGACGATCTACGTCGACGGGCAGTTCGTGGCGCAGGTGGGGGAGATGGACGCGCCGGGGCGCACCAACAGCGTGCCGCTGACGCTGGGGTCCGCGCCTGAGGGCGGCGAATACATCGGTTTGCTGGATGAGGCGGCGGTGTGGGGCCGGGCGCTGAACGCGCAGGAGGTGCGCCATCTTTATGAGCGGGGGATCGGTCGGTTCAACCTTTCGATTTGAGCTGGGGTGGGGCGCATGAGCGTAAGCCTGACGCAATCGGCATCGGCTGCTTTTCCCGATCGCGGCAGCACGGGCCTGCTGGTGTCGATGATCGGAGGCGGCGGCGACGGGGCGTATCTGAGCCACGACCTGGGCGCGTCGCGCGATCGCTTGCACGTGCGTTTGATGCTCAATGCGGGCACCGCGGTCGGCGGGCGCGTGCGGGTGGCTGGGGGGCATGATCCATCGGGGCAGGAGAGGTGGTGGCTGGATTTCGACGCGGACGCCCGGCGCATCGCGCTGGAGCTTGACAGCGGTCAGCGGGTGGAGGCGGCGCTCAACGCGCTGGCGTGGCAGTGCGTTGAGGTGAAGGTGGATGCCGGCGCGGGCGCGGCGCAGCTATGGGTCAACGGATTGAGCGCGGGGGTGGTGAGCGGGGCGCTTGGCACGCCGGCGACGCGGCATGTGTGGATCGGCGGCGTGTTCAAGGACACGGCTGCGGCGGGCGAGTTTTATCTGGATGAATGGGTGATTGCGGATGGCGACATCGGGCCGGTGGTGGTTCCTGCGCGCAGTGCGTACGCGGACGATGCGGCGCGGTGGCTGGTGATCTACAACGCGGCGGATGCGGAAGCGGCGATCTGGGCGGAGGCGTACCGCGCAGCGCGGGGCGTGCCTTACGCGAACCTGCTGGGCGTGGCGCTGCCTGTGGCGGAGGTGATCGACGCGGCCCAGTACGCGCAGCTAGCCACGGCGGTGAATGCGTACCTGGCCTCCACCGGGCTCGATGCGCAGGTGATGGGCGTGCTGGCGGGGTATCGCGTGCCGGGGTATGTCGATTCGTTCGGCGACGGCCAACTCGACGCGGTGCCGGCGCTCTTGCACCGTGACGCCACGTTTGTCGGGCCTAGCGGGAACCCCGACGCGGCTGACGCGCTGCCGGTGCGGCCCACCAAGGCGTCGCTGGGGCCTAATCGACTGGCGGCGCGCATCGACGGGCCGGACCTGGCCTGGGCGCTGGCGCTGGTGGATCGCGCCACGACGCTGATGAGCAGCGGGCTGGGCGACGGCGAGGGGGCGACGATCTGGTTCGATCCGTTCGTGGGCGACGGCGGGCTTTATCAGGTGGGGGTCAATCAGATGGTGGACTGGGCGCTGAGCATCGACCGGATGCGGACGCGTCTGCCCATCGAATTCAGCGGTGATCCGTCCGACCGCGGTCAGGTGGCGGATTTCAGCGTCATTCAGAACGACGGCTTTTTCTGGGGGTGGAAGGTGCAGGCCGGTTCGGGCCCGCCGGCGGGTTTTTGGGGCTTGCCGGTCGGCAAGCGCGTGCTGAGCGTGCAATTGGACGTGGCGCAGGCGACGGCCACGACGCTCCGCGACGCAGCGGCGGGGAATTGGATCGTCTCGCCGATCGCGGCGGGCTACGCGGCAGCGGTGGCGGCCAGCCGTGTTTATTCGGCTTCGGCCCTGCCTTATGCGCGGCCGTTGTTCGAAGCGCTGCGGCGGGGCTGGACGCTGGGCGAGGCGTGGTATTTGTCGCTGCCGATGCTGCGCGAAGGGTTGTACCTGGTGGGTGACCCGCTTTTGCGCGTCGCGTTTCCGCAGGCGGGGTGGGACGTGTTCGGGCCGTTGGATCGGTTGGAATCGCTGGATCCTGTTTCGCCGATGGCGTCGCTGCGGGCGTCGGAGCGGTCGTTGATTTTGGCTGGCGCGCAGCGGCCGGAGGCGGGGCAGCGCGGGTGGTACGTGGTGCGGCGGGTGGATGAGCGCGGCAGAAGCGAGGCGTCGTGCACCGTCGCGGACGCGGTGAACGCGGGAGAAGAGGCGGCTGCGGCACCGCGGATGCCGGCATGGCCCGATGCGCCTGATTGGCCGGTGTGGATCGAGGCGGGCCAACTGGTGCTGCGCGCGGTGTGGGAGCGGCCGATGGGGCAGGCGATGGTGGCCAGCGTGGAACTGCGCGGCGAGGAGGACGGCGAGGCGGAGGCGACGCTGGCGGAGGTGGTGGTGGACCCGCGGTCCGGCGTGGTGGAGGTCAGGCGGGCGCTACCGACGGAGCGCGGGCGGTACCGCTGGCGGGTGACATCGGTGGATGGCGTGGCGATGACCACGCCCTGGTCGGCGTGGGTGAGGCCCGCGGGCGACGCGGTGGCGGAGTTGACTGTGATGGAGGTGCGGCCATGAGGGCGTGCGCATCGGTGCCGGCACGGCAAGAGCACGGCGAGGCGGTCACGCTGCGGCCGGTGATGCTGATCGACGGCGTGGTGGAGCCGCGGCTGGTGGTGGAGGAGTGGGAGGTGGAAGGCCCGCTGGATGAGCGGCGGGCGCAGGTGGACGCGGCGCAGGCGCTGGATGATCCGGCGCTGATGCGGCGGTGGCGGCAGGGCGGGGCGACAGCAGTGCTGCCGATGCGGTTGATCGACGATCAGCTCAAGTGGGTGGTGCTG
>DASVCG010000348.1:0-2686 GCA_036381755.1 Phycisphaeraceae bacterium
TGTCGTGGTGCGACCAGGTGGATGGGGTCGGAGATCGGCGGCGTGCCGAACCAATCCTCGGGTTGCCAGGGGTTGTCGACGGGTCGAGGCTGCACCCGCCCGCGCTTGACGATCTGGAAGCGGTCCCGCACGTCGCCGTGAAGGTCCACCATGACCGCTTCGAGGGTGTCGCCGTCGATATCGACGATGACCGAGCCGTGGTCGGTGGTGATGACGCGCATGAGGGGGCAGGTTCCGATGCGGAAGGTGGAGTTGCCGCCATGGCCGGACACGACATGGACGTGACCCTCGTGGGGGTTCAGGCCGGCGCTTTTGCGGTACGGCCCGTCGGTGTTTGGATCGCCGGTGCCGTCGTCGAGGATGACGCCGCGGGCGGTGGTGGGCGTGGCGTAAGCGCCGTCGATGAGCATGGAGCGTTCGTAGATGTGCGAGTGGCCGGTGAGCACGAGGTCGACGCCGGCGTCTTCGAGGATCGGCATGATGTTTTCGCGCATCTGGGTCATTTCCCGGTCGGTGTCGCTGTCATGCGTGCCCTTGCTGTAGGGGGCGTGGTGCCAGAAGGCGATGAGCCAGCGGGTGTCGGGGCCCAGCTGGGCCAGGTCGCGTTTGAGCCACTGGGCCATGGGCCCGTCGGGGGAGCGGTCGATGTCGTAGGAGTTGAGGCTGATGAAGTGGACCGGGCCGTAATCGAAGGCGTAGTAGGCTTCGGTGTTGGAGGGGATACCGCCGGCCTCGGCCTGGGTGGGGAGGACAAAGGCGTCGTAATAGGGCCCGGTGCCGGTGACGCCGCTGGAGGTGAACCCTTCGTGATTGCCCATGGCGCCCCACATCACGGTGTTTCGGAGCAGATCGGCGTAGGGCTCGAAGTAGCGATGCTGGAACTGCTCGTCGGTGCCGTGATCGTAGGCGATATCGCCGACGTAGAGCGCTAGATTCAGCGGTCGGCCGGTGCGGTCGATGTAGCGGCGCATGGCGTCGAAGACGCGGCGTTGAGCGCTGCCGCCCGTGCCGGCGTCCCCGATGACCCAGAAGCGGAGCGGGCGCGAGACGCCGCGTCGGGGCGGGGTGGTGAAGAAGCAATCCTCGCCGCCAGCCAGACGCCGCTGGCCGTCGTAGACGGCGTAATAGTAGGTTGTTTCGGGCTCCAGGCGGGTGAGGCGCGCCTCGTACTGGTGCGTGGCCAGCGTGGCGACCGGCGATTTGACCAGTTGCGGGTGAGAGGCCGCCAGGTCGTCCTGGAGGGTCAGTTGCTCAGGGGCGAGACGGGTGATCGCGTCGCCGTCGGCGTGTTGATCGAGGGAGGCGGCAGATCGGCCATAACGCACGACGGGGTCGCTTGCGTCATCCGTCCGCCAGACGATGACGATCGAATCAGGCGTCGCCTGCTGAAGGTAGGGGCCGCGGAGCAGGTCCGCCGCCAGGCACAGCGACGCGGCTAGCATCCACACAAGCATGATCGGCAACACCAAGCGGCTGACAGGAGGGAGGGATTGGGCGGATTGACGCTGCATCGGTCTTCTCCTGATCATGGGCGTATGGGCTGATCAGCGAGGGTAAAGCTTCAGGGAGATCAGGCGGTAGGGCGTGTAGGGCACCTCGATCCGCTGGTGGCGGATGGGCCAGGGCGGGCTTGCCTCATCCTCAAGGATGTTGCAATAGGCAGCGGAGCGGAAGGGGAGGCCGAGCGTCAGGTTGGCGATCCCGCGCGCCCCGTGGCACTCGTAGAGCCGCAGGACCACCGCGTCGCCGTCCTCGGCCAGCTTCACCGTGTCGCAGATCAGGTTGGGGTCGTCCAGGTGGAACAGGGAAGCCCCGACGGGAGCGTTCGAGGCCTGGCCCTTCGAAACCAGAAGGGGGTAATTGAATCGCAGCCCTTCAGCCACCACGCCGCCGGCCTGCCAGCTTCCGCGGTGCGGGTACAAGGCGTAGCTGAATCGTTGCGGGCCGCGGTCGGCAGCGGGGTCCGGCATGGTGGTTGAGCGGAGCAGGCTCATCCGCAGCGTGCTGCCCCGGCAGGAGTAGCCGTACTTGCTCTCCGACAGCAGTGCCGCGCCGAACCCGTGCTCCGAGAGGTCCGCCCAGCGGTGCCCGGGCACCTCGAACTGCGCCAGCGCGATAGCGTGGTTGTCGTGCGTGGGCCGCTCGACAGCGCCGAACTGCGTCTCGTAGGTGGCGCGCATCGACCAGACGTTCAGCGGGAACGCCACCTTCAGCATTTTCTGGGTTTCCTGCCAGTCCACCTCGCAGTGGAACTCCAGCCGATGCGAGCCGGCGTCGAGGCGGACGACCTGCGTCATGGAGCTGTGGCGTCCGATGGGGCGGGAGAACGTGACTTCCGCGCGGAGCGGCTCGGCACAGGTGATGCGGCAGGATTGCGCGGGGGGGCAAGGGCGCTGCGTCTCCGTGATGAACGGATCGACATCCCACGCCTCCCACATCGTGGGCCGGTCGTCGCTCAGCTCCAGCAGATTGCCCGCGCGGCCGGGTTCGATCGTCTCGCGGGAGGTGGGTTTGTGGATGAGCGACAGCAGCCGGCCATCCTTGTGCAGCTCCGCCCGCAGGGTCGCGTTCTCCAGGATGATCCGATCGTCGCGCTCATGGATGGCGACGCTGTCAACGGGGAGGACCGGCTCACCCACGCCGTAGGGGGGTGCGTGGACGAAGGTCAGCTGGCCGTCGGGCTGCT
>DASVCG010000349.1:0-3909 GCA_036381755.1 Phycisphaeraceae bacterium
ATCGCCTTTTCAAACTCGCCCGCCAGCGAATGGAAGCGGAATGCGCTGCGCCGCGGCGTGCCGTCGGGGTTCTCGATGCGGCTGCCCGCCAGGCCCACGTCGGGGTGCTCGTCCATGAACGCGAGCAGCGCATCGATCGCGCCGGGCATCACGATTGTGTCGGAGTTGAGCAAAAGGACGTACTCGGGCTTGTCCGCAGCGGCCAGCGCCGGGCGGATGGCGGCGTTGTTGCCGTAAGCGAAGCCGCCGTTGCGCTCCAGCGGCATCATCGAAGCCCAGCCGCTCCAGCCCCCCTGCTCGATGGCCTGCGCGATCTGCTGGGCTGAGCCGTCGCCCGAAGCGTTGTCGGTGACCACGACGCGGATACCAGGCTTTGCCGACACCTGCGGCTCCAGCGATCGCAGGCAGTCGATCGTGAGCTGGGCGGTGCGGTAGTTGACGATGACAATCAGCAGGCGCATGGTCGAAAGAGCAGGAGTTGGAACTTCTTGCCCATCTTCAGTTGCCGACTTTCAGCCGCCAATCGGTGATTCCCTCCATGTCCTGCGCATCTGAGCCGTTGTTCGGTGCTGGATGCTCGGCCATGGGCTTTTGCGCCGGGCAGCAGGCGATCCGCCGAAAGTTGTCGCAGCGGATGGAAACACCCAGCCACGCGCGGAGCTGAGCCAGATCCTCATCGAACCGATCGGCCAGACGTTGCAGCATCGCGGGGCGGATCTCCGCGGCGATGCGGGTCAGCGGGCTCATGCGGCTGCGGACGGCCTGGGGCAGCAGCCGACGCCGGGCGCGATGAGCGCCGTTGCGGTGCGGCATCGGCGGGCGCAACGCGGGCCGGCTTCTCACCGCACGCAAGGCATGATTCACGTCGAGATCGGCATGCCAGCGGGGCGTCACCGCGTGGCCGATGAACCGGCACACCCGCTCCAGTTCCCGCTGCGGGTCCCGCATCAGCCGTTCGTAAAACACCGGCAGCACCGCCTGGGGCCCGAACGCCTCCAGGTAGGGCCGCACCTGCATGGCGTAGCAGCCGTAGTCGATCAGCCAGGGCGCGCGCTCCAGCGCCCGCTCAAGCCCAGCCGCTGCGCCCGCTGCGGGCGCCGCCTCCCGGCAGTGCGCCAGCAAGCGGTCGATGGGGTGGCGCATGAGGTAGATCAATCGCGCGTCGGGCACGTATTTGACCAGCCGCTCAACCGTGCGCGGATAGGTCGGCAGCATGGTGTAGGTGACGCTGGTCTGGCCGCAAAGGTCCTGGTCGTCCGCCTGGGCGAAGTGGGCGATGTACCAGCGCGGGCCGTGGGCGAAGACCTCGTCCTTGCTGAAGAAAGGCAACTCGCGTGCCGCGGGCATGTAGATCCCCGTCTGACGGGCCAATTGCTCGTGCAGGACGCCTGCGCCGCAGTGCGGCGCGCCGATCAGGATGAAGTCGGGCAGCAGCCTCATGCGAGGAATAACGAAGCGGGTCTTGTCATCGCGTCAGTGGCGCGGAGCGATCGGTTACTTAAGGTGGGCGGTGTCGATGCGATGCGTCGCCTGGCGGACGCGGTCGGCGCCGATGCCCACGCGGCGCGCCACCACGTCGGCCAGCCACAGGCCCAGGCCGTAGCGTTTCTGGCGGAAGCGGATGCGCGCCAGGCGGTTCTGGACCGCCAGGGCTGCGCGCCGCATCGCCCCCACGCGGATGCGGGGCAGGCCGCTTAGCTCGTAGCCCCGCGCCGCGAGCATGTCGCCGATGCGCGCCTCGACCAGTTGAATCTCCCGCGGCGTGAGCTTGCGCCGCCACTGCTGAGTGAGGCTGGGGTCGGGCGCTGCGTAGGAGGTGTTCTGGGCGTAGCGGAGCATGGCCGGGTCGAATGCGACGCCCATGAACGCCGTGATGCGTTGCAGTTCCTCTTGGGGCTGAGCGATGAGCGACTCGTAGCGCACCTCCACCCAGCGGCCCGGCTCCAGTTGCGCCGCCAGCCGATCCCAAAGCTGCTCCGCCTCGATCCATACGGTTGAGCCGTGGTAGACGTTGCCCGCCCAGCCCATGCCGATGCACGAGCGGGCCACGTCGCGGCCGTCGCGGACCAGGTGGATGAACCGGGCGTCGGGCCAGATGCGCAGCAGGCGGTCGAACCACTTGTGGCAGGTGGCTCCGATGATCGGCTTGCCCTGCGCGTCGCGCGTCTGCCGCAGGAAGCTGTCCATGAGCCGCGGGTAATCCAGCGATTCGTCGATGGCAAAGCCGTGCGCCTGGAAGATGCGGTGCGAGGCCAGCCACGCGCGGTAAGCCGGCAGATCGGGCCAACCGCCCGCTTCGGGGATTTGTTCCGTCGCGTACTCGAACTCGCTGCACCAGGCGATCTGCGGGTGGTGCGTGAGCATCAGCCGCAGGAGCGTGGTGCCCGAGCGCTCCGCGCCGACCAGGAAGAACGGCTCGCGGAGGCGGTCGGCGTTCTGCGGGCGGGCGTTGTCGGAAGGAGCTTGCGTCGCTGAGGGCGAAGCGGGCGTCATCATGGGAAGCGGAATCCTGGCCGGGCTCAGGCTGCGCCAGCGGCTTGGCGCGTCTCCACGGGCACGCGCATGTACGCCGGGTGCGACCCCGGCAGGACCACCTCGCGGAAGGCGTTGGCGCAGGCGTAGACGGACAATCCCCCCACCGCCAGCATGAAGATGGGGTTGGTCATCGCGTTGACCATCTTGTCGATCACGTATAGCAAGAGCGCCACCGACAGCGCCAGCACCGCTGCGCCCGCGCGCGACCGCAGCAGGCCCTGGGGCAGCCGCGCAGCCACAGCAGCCACCGGCAACAGCAGCATCACCATGTAGGAGGCCAGCCCCAGCACGCCGTAGCGCTCCAGTGTGATGATCCACATCGAGTCCAGCGCCTTAAAAGAGGCGGCCTCCGTGCTGGCGTAGCCGATTCGGCCGGTCCCCAGCAGCAGGTGATGGCGGATCAGCGTCAGCCGGGCGTTCTCGGTGTCCAGGCGGAACTGGAGCGATTCGACGCGCGCCGGGGGCACCAGCGGCTCCAGCGCCTCGGTCAGGATGTCGCCCGACCAGCCCGCTACGCGCGCCGTCAAGTACAGCGGCAGCGCCACCGCCATCACCAGCAGGATGGGCCTGGGCCGCCACAGCCGCGCCGTTATCCACAACCCCGCGCCCATCATCAAAAGGAGCAGCGCGCCGGTCGACTTGCACAGCACCGTCGTCACCAGCAGCGGCACGGCCCACACCAGCATCGGCACGTGGAACAGCCGCCGACGCGACCCGCTCCACCCCAGCGCCACGGCGATCAGCGTCGCCGCCATCATCCACCACGCCACCGCCAGCCCGTGCTGCATGAACACCATCGGCCGGTAGCCCCCGGCTCGCACGTGCTGGATGAAGGCGTGCTGGTGGTAGCCGTAGATCATGTGGTGCAGCTGCGGGCTCATGCGCACCTCATAGAGGCACAGCGGCACGTAGAGCAGCCCGCCGATGACGATCGCCACCGCCAGGTCCTTGATCCCCTGCTCGTCGCTGAAGTAGAGCCGGCCCATCAGGTAAGGCAGGCCCCAGCCGATCAGGCGGGACAGCGCCCCGGACACGCCGTCGTAGAGGCCCAGGTCGTTGAACATCGAGGAGGCGATGGGGCACAGGCACCAGATTATCACCGGCGCATCGAACCACCGCAGGCGCAGCGAGCGCAGGCGTTCGCTGTCGAAGATCATCACGCCCAGCATCGCCGGCAGGGTCGTCGCCGCGACCTTGTCATAATTGGGCAGGCCGCTGATCGAGTAGCCCCCCATCGGCAAAAACAGCCACGCCAGCAGGTATCCCGTCAGCACCGCCCGCCGCGGCGTCAGCACCTGGAACAGGGCCAGCACCAGCGGGATGATGCCCAGCAGCGCCGCGTGGCTCAGAAGGGTCATTCCGGATTCACCTTGT